>JAGWVO010000505.1 GCA_018970845.1 Planctomycetota bacterium | reverse complement strand
TTTTCGCTCTTTTCTCAATGAGCTCCACGAACTGGGGATTGATGTCGACGGCCGTCACGCTCGCCCCAGAGAAGGCCATGGCCTCGGAACTGAGGCCCCAGCCACATCCCATGTCGAGAATCGATGCTCCCGGCGGAAGATTCGCCGCCATAAGGCTGCCTTGGATGGCCCGGACATGGCGCGCTATGTAACCGATGTTCCGCTGATTGTAAGGATTGGTTCCAGAGGCATGGGCCTCCACATCGATGGGTGTGAGTTCGCCTGTCTCCTGGTTCAATTCCCGGCCCGATATTTCCCTGTAAAGCTCGACCTGTTGCTGGAAATAGGAATCGGAGAAGGGATCCAATGACTGGTCAACCTTGGCACGAAATACCAACTTGAAATTGGCGAGATGATTTCGGCCTTCCGGTGATGAGAGCCAGCCTTGGGAATCGCACTCTTGGACAAACCTGTCCAATTCCCCGGTGCGAACCACCATGCCCTTTCCCATCGTCGGCCCCGCGCTTTCAAATGAACTGCGGAAGGGTGTTGGTCGACACCTTCTATGCCGCCGGCTGCATTTGAAGTGATTCTCTAAGACAATTAACCCATCGGATTGGTCGATCCAATACCTTAATTAATTGGGATTATTTCTGCTATTTGCCTATTTTCACCAACCCAACTCAGGCCAGCACTCCTTCAATAACTTTCCCCGGACTGAGGGGCAGGGGACGGTTGAGCGGGTCGCGGATTTCCGTTGCCGGGTCGATTCCCAGCAGATGAAACAATGTCGCCGACAAGTCCTCGGGCCGACATGGGTCGGACGCGGGGTAAGCCCCCATCTTGTCACTCCGGCCATGCACATGGCCCCGCCTGACCCCGGCCCCGGCCAAAAGGGCGGGATAGCACTGGGGCCAATGATCGCGGCCGGCGATGTTGTTGATCCGGGGAGACCGGCCGAACTCGCCCACCCACACAACGAGGGTGGTTTGAAGCAGGCCGCGCTCCTCAAGGTCGAGAATGAGGGTCGGCAATGTCTGGTCGGTGATCGGCAGCAGGTAGTCCTTGAGGATCGGATACATCGCCTCACCGCGGAATCCATGGGTGTCCCACCCGCCGCGGGCTCCGCCGATGCTGCGATTGAAGTAAACCTGAATCCACCGGCAACCCGCCTCCGCCAACCTGCGGGCCAACAGGCAACTTTGGCCGTAGGTGGTGCGGCCATAGCGGTCGCGAACCTGGTCGGGTTCCTTGGAAAGGTCGAAGGCGTCCCTCACCTTGGCCGATCCCAGTAGGGCCAAGGCCTTACCATGCTGCTCGGCGATGCCGCGGGCCAAGGGTGCCTTTTCCAGCGGCCCCAACTGGGCCTCGACAAGCGCACGCGCCTCCTCGCGCCGGGCCAGGCGCGCCGGATCCACCCCTTCGGGCAAACTGAGTTCCGGCAGCTTGAAACCGGGTTGCGCCGGGTCGAGCCCCACGAACAGCGGATCATGGGCCTTGCCCAGAAAGCTGGCGTGCTGGCCGGGAGTGATGGAGCCATCGGCAATCTGATGGGGAAACGACACGAAGCCCGGGACACCGGCGGGAGGCGGAGCGAAACGGTCGGCGATGGCTCCGTAGGCGGGAAACAGCTCGCGGGAATCGCGCAGGCGCTGGTCGTCCGATGGCGGCGCCATGCCCGTCAGGCTGTAATACCCCGCTGAATTGTGGTTTTTCATCGTGTGGTTGAGCGATCGTATCTGGCAGAACCGGTCGATCACCTTGGCCAATTGCGGCAATCGCTCGCACACGGGAACACCGGGAAGGCTCGAAGCGATCGGCTTGTACTCACCTCGAACCGCCGAGGGGGCATCAGGCTTCATGTCGATGGTGTCGTGATGGCTTGGCCCGCCCCATTGGTGCAGGAAAATCACCGTTTTCACCTTGGCCTGTCGAATGGCGGAGGCCGGCAACATTCCCGGCAGGAGGGCGGCGCCCAAACCGCCGAATCCCACCCGCAAAGCCACGCGGCGGGTCAAATCGTCGGGCATGGGCCAAGGCATCCGCATCGTTGCCACCTCCTGATATCACCAGCGCAGCAGGAACTCCCGCGAATTCACAAGGCCCCATAGAAGGTCTTCAAGGCCTTCCCGGCGCGACCGGGCCGAGGAAACTATCCGGGCGGCGCCCGCGGCCTCGCCGGTTGACGGTCGGCGGGCCAACGCCGCCAGGTACAACTCCTCCACGGCCTTGTCCAAAGGCGCCGAGACCAGACCAACCAGCCGATTATCGGAACGGGACAGCATTTCCTGCAACAGGTCGCCCGTGAGCAACTGGAAAGTCTGGGCCAATGTCGGCTCGCTCGACCGTTCACAGTCGCAACTGAGCAAACGCTCGGGCTTGCCGAACACGCGCAGGAACCTGTCCACATCGCTGCCGGGGCGCCGGCCGCCTTCCCGGGTGGCCAGCACGCCGGGCAGTTCCTGGGCCCGTGTTCCCTTGGGCCAACCCTTGAGCTGAAGCGGACTGCCTGTCACTTGCGAAAGCGCGTCGAGCACCTGCTCGGCGGGCAGGGGACGCGGCCGGGATGAGGATGCCAGGCCGTCATCCTCCTCGTCGTCATCGCTTGTCCACGACCTCTGGTAGGCCTCCGAGGTGGC
>JAGWVO010000504.1 GCA_018970845.1 Planctomycetota bacterium | reverse complement strand
GGTGTCGACCTGCTGAGGTCGCTCCCGGAGGTCGACCCGGACGCCATCGGAGTGATCGGCCACTCGCTTGGAGGCCATAACGCCCTTTTCCTCGCGGTGTTCGATCCAAGAGTCAAGGCGGTGGTCTCCAGTTGCGGATTCAATGTGTTCGCCAAGCACAACAAGGGTGATGTGAGGGCCTGGAGCAGCCGGTATTACATGCCGCGCATCAGGTCGGCGCATGGGGATGATCCCGCGAAAATCCCGTTCGACTTCACCGAGGTGCTGGCGGCCATCGCCCCGCGCCCGGTGTTCGCCAACGCCCCGCTCCATGACGCCCCAGATTTCGAGGTTTCCGGGGTGAAGGACTGCTTCAACGCGGCGCTCCCGGTTTACCAAAAGGTGTTCGGCGCGGGAGACGGGCTTGTGGTCCGCCACCCCGATGCCGGCCACTCCTTCCCAGCGGCCGAAAGGCAGGCGGCCTACGCCTTCCTTGAAAGGCACCTCAAGCCCCGTGGAGGGCCCGCCGACCTGGAAAAAGACCTTGCCGCTAGATGGCCGGCCGTGACGAAACCAAGTGACATCCCCGCGGCCGAATCACCGGCGTTGGGCCAAGGCGACTTCACGCTGTCGATGTGGGTGCGGGCCCGGGAAAGCGGCGACCATACGGCGGGAGACCTGATCAGCCGATATGACCCCAAGGCGCGCCGGGGTTTCCACCTGACGCTCAAGTCGAACGCGGGATTGGCGTCCAGCCAGCCGAATTTGAAGCATCTCCAATTCGGCATCGACGACGGAAGGAGTTCCCAATGGATGGACCGCGGGCGGCCCGGCAAGGCGCTGCTTGCGTTCTCCATGGCGGTTCATGAGGGCGACCTTTACGCCGGAACCTGCGAACCGGCCAAGGGTGAATCCGGTCGCGTCTACCGTCACGCCGGCGGCCAGGCGTGGATCGACTGCGGCGCCCCCGACAAGGCGAATTCCGTCACCTCGATGGCCGTGTTCGCCGGAAAGCTCCATGTGGGAACCGGAAAGTATCGGCTCGCCGGTTCCAGCCTTCAGGAATCGGAAAACACCAACCTGGGCGGTCGGATTTTCAGGTATGAAGGCGGAACCAGGTGGGTCGATTGCGGGAAATTGCCGGGCGCCGAGGCCGTGGGCGGAATGCTTGAATTCCGCGGCAAGCTCCACGCCTCGTCGCTTTACAAGCCTGCCGGGTTTTTCCGCCATGAAGGCGGCGACCGATGGACATCATTGCCTGTCCCATCCGGAATCGATGCCAAGACAGGTTTGACGGTTCCCAAGAGGGTGGTCCCCCTCGCGGTGCATGAAGGACGGATTCACGCCGGCAGTTACGATGGCGGGCATGTCTACCGGTTCGATGAAACCGGCTGGACCGACCTCGGCAGGCTGGGCGATAACACCCAAACCTACTCATTTGCACGACATTTGGGCCACTTGCATGTGGGAACCTGGCCAAGCGGGAGGGTTTATCGCCTCGAAGGCTCGGGCAAGTGGGAGGATGCCGGTCGCCTTGGCGAAGAGTTGGAGGTGATGGGAATGTCGGTGCACAACGGCAGGCTCATCGCCGGAACCCTGCCCACGGGCGAGACGCACCAGTACGAGGGGGGGACCACCTGGAAAAAACTGGCGCGACTCGATTTCACCGCCGATGTGAAATACCGCCGGGTTTGGGCCATGGCGGAACACGACGGGCAGTTGTTCGCCAGCACCCTGCCATCGGGAAAAGTGTTTTCGTTCAGCGCCGGCAGGCAAGCCATCCGGGGCCACGAACTCGCCCCAGGCTGGCACCATGTGGCGGCGGTGAAGAAGGCGACCCGGTTGGAGTTGCATGTGGATGGAGAACTCGCGGCCCAAACCCCGGCCTTTGATTCCTCGGGTTGGATCCTCGATTCGGCCGCGCCTCTGCGACTTGGCGCGGGCGCCAACGGGCCGTTCGATGGCGAGTTGGCGGATGTCAGGATCCACAAACGCGCCCTTGGCGCGAACGACATCGCGGCCCTCAGCTTGACCAAACCGGTCAAATAAGGGACATTTAAGTCCCGCCATCCGGCTCCGATATACGGAGAGTCGCATGAATCACCCGGTGCCCCGCCATCCTGGAATCGCCCGCCGAGTCGCCATTCAGGCTGGCGCCATCGGCATTCTGGGATTGGGAACCAATCACCTGGCGGGCCTCCGCGCCATGGCCCCCGAAACGGGAATCGCCGCCTCCGCCAAGAACAGGGCCGTGATTTACATTTTCCTCTCGGGCGGACTCGGCCAGCACGACAGTTTCGACCCGAAACCCGCGGCGCCCGAGAATATCCGGGGCGAGTTCAAGCCGATCTCCACGCGCACCCCCGGCCTGCAGATATGCGAGCACTTGCCGATGCTGGCGGCCCGAAGCCAACGCTGGGCCCTCGTGAGATCGCTGACGCATCCGTACAACGAGCACTCGCTCGGGCACCATGTCATGCTCACCGGTCGCACGGAAAAGCCCTCCGGCTTTGACAACAACAAGCCCAAGCCCACCGACTTCCCATGCATGGCTTCGGTCGTCACAGGTCTATTTCCTCCGAGAAACAACCTGCCCCCCGCCGCCGTTCTTCCCGAAAAGCTCGTCCATGTAACCGGACGGA
>JAGWVO010000503.1 GCA_018970845.1 Planctomycetota bacterium | reverse complement strand
GCCGCTACCGGGCCCAAAACCGTCCTTACGCCATCCGGCGACGGGGGGATGGTTATGAAATGGCGCTTCTTCCCAGGTACGGATATCTGGAAGACCGCATCAGGGGGGAGCCCAGGTCGATGCGGGTCGAGGGCAACCTCCTCGACGCCCTCGCGATTGTCGCGTTCCGCCAGCCCGTGACCCGCGCGGCGGCGGACTCGCTCAAGGGCGGTGACACCGGGCCGGCGCTCAGGCAACTGGTGAGGCTGGGGCTTGTCGCGCAGCAGGGGGGAGCCAAGGGCGTTTATGTCACCACCCCGGCTTTCCTCAAGCTGTTCCAGATCGACCGCATCGAGGACCTGCCCCGTCCGGCCGACCTCGAGCAGGCCTGAAACGGCGCAGGGGGCGGGCCGCGATCCGGCCGCTTCCCGCCGCCAACAAATGAGGATGGCCTTAGTCGATAATTTTGTTGATGGGATATTCCACCAGGCCGCGGGCTCCGGCGTCCCTCAGCAGCGGGGCGAGGTCGCGGACCTGCGACTCGTCGAGGATCGTGTTCACATCAACCCAGGATGAATCCGCCAGGCTTGAAATCGTCGGCGTTTGGAGGGCGGGAAGCACCTTCAGCACGCGGTCGAGCGCCTCGCGCGGCACATTCATCATGAGGCCGACCTTGCCTTCGGCGGCCATGGCGCCCTTGAGCATCAGCACGATGTTTTCCATCTTCCGCCGCTTGCTCGGATCGTCCATCGCCTTGGGGCATGCGATGAAGCGCGTTGTCGATTGCAACAGGTCCTCGACGATGCGCAGCTTGTTGGCCCTGAGGGAACTGCCCGTTTCCGTCACCTCGACGATGGCGTCCGCCAGGTGCGGGGGTTTCACCTCGGTGGCGCCCCACGAGAACTCGACATGGGCCGTCACGCCGTGGCTGGCGAGCCAGCGGCGGGTGAGTTGCACCACCTCGGTGGCGATGCGCTTTCCCTGCAGGTCCTTGACCGAACGGATGGGCGAGTCCTCGGGCACCGCCAGCACCCAGCGAACCGGCTTGCGGCTGACCTTGCTGAACACAAGTTCGGCCATTTCATGAACCTTGGCGTCGTTTTCCAAAACCCAGTCGTGTCCGGTGAGGCCGCAATCCAGCAGGCCGTCCTGGACATAGCGGGGCATTTCCTGAGCCCGGATCAGGGTGCAGTGGATGCCGGGATCGTCGATCGTCGGGTAGTAGCTTCGGCTGGCGAAGGCGATCTTGTATCCGGCCTTGCGAAACAACTCGGCCGTGGCTTCCTGAAGGCTGCCGGCGGGCAGGCCGAGTTTCAGCACCCCGGGGGCGATGGATTGGCTCATGACGATCTGGTTCCTGCGGTCAGACTCGGTAAACCTTGGACGGATCGAACACCCGTTCCTCCACGATCATGATCGAGCCGTCCGGCTGGCGCTTGCGGAAAAAGCACGATGGAAAACCCTCGTGACAGGCGGCTCCGCCGACCTGCTCGACCTGCAAAAGGATCGTGTCCCGGTCGCAATCGAGCTGGATCGCGTGAACCTGCTGGAAATGTCCGCTCTCCTCCCCCTTGCGCCACAGCCTGTTGCGGCTTCGTGAATAATACACGGCCCGCCCCGTGGCCAAGGTTTCCTTCCAGGCTTCCTCGTTCATGTAGGCCAGCATCAGGACCCGGCCGGTTCGATGGCACTGGGCCACCGCCGGGATCATGCCCCCGCCCTTCGCGAAGTCCGGGTTGAACGATTCTGAACTGCTCACGCGCTGTGCCCCCAAGACACGCCGGAGCAAGTTTCCGGCGGCGACATTCGGTCAGTAGGTCAAAAGGGCGTGGACCGGGTGCTTCCCCAACCGGGCCCGTCCCCCCAAAAACGACAGTTCAATGGCGAAGAGGAAGCCGGCCACCTGCCCACCGGCTTTTTGGATCAGTTCGGCGGCCGCCGCCATGGTTCCGCCCGTCGCCAGGAGATCGTCCACCAGCAGCACTTGCTGCCCCGCCCGGATGGCATCGACATGCATGTGCAAGGAATTTGTGCCGTACTCCAGGTCGTAATCGACCTTGGTCGTGAGGTAGGGAAGCTTTCCCGGCTTGCGCAGTGGAATCAGGGGAACACCCAGGCGGATGGCCAGGGGGGCGGCGAACAAGAACCCGCGGGCCTCGGCCGCGGCGATGGCATCCACCTTGCGGGCGCGGCACCAGATGGTCATCGCGTCAATCGCATGGGTGAAGGCATGGGGCGCCGCCAGAAGCGGCGTGATGTCCTTGAACATGATGCCCGGCTTGGGAAAGTCGGGAACATCGCGGATGAATGCCGCCAAATCCATGAAAATGAGTCCGATGAGCCAGTGGGAGGAAACGCGTCCGGGTTGCCCGTCCGGCCCCGGTCATAGATTATCAAGGATAGTGCCATGGCCGATCCTGGCAACCGCTTCCGAAGGGGCGGACCCTGGCGGCGTTGGCCCGGAGTTGGCCCATGGCGGAATTGGATCCCGGATTGCTGGAAGACCTGACCTGGCGGGGGCTTGTCTCCGACTGCACGCATCCCGAGGAATTGGCCAAACGACTTTCCAGCGGGTCCCTGACGCTTTACTGCGGTTTTGATCCCACGGCGGACAGCCTTCATGTCGGCAGCCTGGTTCCCCTTTTGGCC
>JAGWVO010000502.1 GCA_018970845.1 Planctomycetota bacterium | reverse complement strand
GGAGATTCGCACGCGGCTGTTGGTGTAGAACATGCCGTCGAGCGTGGCGTGGATGGTGGTGGAACCGGACACATTCAGGGCCGCCGGAGCGGGGGGTTGGGGTGAGGTGCCGTTGGTGGCTGGAGCTTGCGGCAGGGCCGTGGTGCGGGCCGAGAACGAGATCCGGCCGCCGACGCCCCCATAGCTGTTGAGGCCGTAGGTGGCGCCGCTGACAACGGCGGTTGGTTGTGCGGCCACGACGCTTGTGGGACACAGGAAGATTTTCACGACCTGTCCGGCTGGTCCGTTGGGATTGGCGGCATTCATCAGGTTGTTGTTCCCGACAAAATCCCACTTCTTCACCAAGCCTTCCTGCTCGATGAACGGCAACAGTTCAACCATCACATTGGTGCATCGGGTCTCGTTGAGGCGCGGCCCCATGATGATGCCCGCTGCGGGAAGATTGTAAATGGAGTTGGGCGCAATCCAACCGGGTGGGAAATACTGGTTTTGCCCCTCGTAATTCATGGCGGCAAGGGCCAGTTGCTTGAGGTTGTTGGAGCAAGACATCCGGTTGGCCGCTTCGCGAACCTTCTGCACCGCTGGCACCAACAGCCCAATCAGCACAGCGATGATGGCGATGACCACGAGCAATTCAATGAGTGTGAAGCCATGGCGGATTTGTCTGTCGCGCATGATATGGCCCTCGGGCAATGGATTGGGAGCGGCAACCTATTGTTGTGGGCAAATGAATTGTTTTTCCAATCGGTTTCGAACCAAAAGTCGTGAATTCATCAAATCTTCCTGAAATAGCGCGGTCGGAAAGCATCCGAATTTCCCGAAAAACAACCCGATTTTGACGGGTTGTTGATGGTGGATGAAGGGATGGGCATCGGATTGGCAGCAATGGCCATGTGTGGGTATAGCCAAATATTGTTCCTGCTATTTTGAGATTTGCGAGATAGTTGGTTTTGTATCCGCAACGGATTCTCGCCGATTTTCCTCGCTCTTTGTCCTGTCGGCAAGCCGGCCTCCGCTGGTGCAAGTGACCCGCCTCTTTCAGACACCCGCCAAGGAGTTGAACCATGCCCTTCACATCCAACTCATGGGGCGAACGCCGTTCACCGCGAGGCAAGGCCCGCCTCCCCAGGCTCGAGGCCCTCGAGGCGCGCGAGGTGCCCAGCGCCTCTGCGCTGGCGACCGACCCCGCCGGTTCCGGCGCTCCCGCCGCCCGGCGAATGGCGGTCGGCATGAACATCGAGAACATCGTCGACTGGTCGCCCGCGTGGACATTCACCGATCTCTTCCAGGCCTCCAGGGGCTGGATCACCCATGCTGTCAACACCGCCACGGGCCAGACGACCTGGGATGTCGGCGCCACGAACCCCGTGCGCGTCGACGCCAATGGCAATGTCACCCGGCTTGAGACCTTCACGAACGCGGCTGGCCAAACGATGCGCCAGATGGCCGGCACGCTCATGTTCAGGGAGATCGGCGGCGCCTATCTGGCCGGAACCTACCGCGCCGAATGGGCCGGCACGGGCCGCGTCAGCTTCGGCATGGACGCCCGCGCCGTTTCCAGCGGCCGAACCGCCGCCGGTGTCAACTTCGCCGACCTTGCCGTCACTCCGGGCAATGGCGGCATCTACCTCCGCATCGAGGAAACCAGCCCCTCCGATCCCGTCCGTGACTTCCATGTCTGGATGCCCGACTGGCAGGGGCAGTCGTTCGCCGGGCAGCGCTGGCAGCCTGGCGCGAGTTTCTCCCCCTTCCATCCGCTGTTCCGCGAGAGGCTTGAGCCGTTCGGCGTGGTCCGCTTCATGCAGGCGCAGGAGACCAACACCTCCGATATCCGAACCTGGGCCGACCGCCGCGACGCCAGCGACATCCGCCAAAGCTCGGGCATCGGCGGCTCTTGGAGCGAGCCGTTGGCCAACGGCATGTCGCTGGAGCACATGGTTCGCCTGGCCAACGACCTCGACGCCGACCCGTGGTTCAACATGCCGCACATGGCCGACGACACCTTCGTGCGGAACTTCGCCACCTATGTGCGCGACAACCTCGAACCGGGCCGCAAGGCCTATGTCGAGTGGTCGAACGAGATCTGGAACTTCGCCTACGGCTTCGAGGCGACGCAGTGGGTGGCCGCGCAGACGCGCCTGCCGGAAAACGCCGGGCTGACGCACTGGCAAATTGCCGGCCGCGAGGCCAAGCGCGACATGGACATCTGGAGCGATGTGTTCACTGGCCAGGCTAGCCGCATCGTCCGCGTCGCGGCCGGGCAATCGGCCAACGACTGGGTCACGGCGCGCATCGCCGACGCCATGCAGGGTTCGTTCGACGCCATCGCGATCGCCCCCTATTTCAGCCCCTCCGGCGCGCAGCGGGCTTCCTACACCTCCGCCACGACGGTCGACCAGGTGCTGGCGGATACGGCCGCCTCGGTCGGCTTCGCCGTGCAAACGGTCGAGAACCACCAAAGGCTCGCCGACGCCTGGGCCGCGCGCTTGGGCCGCGACATCCAGGTGCTGGCCTACGAGGGAGGGCACCACCTCGACGGCGGAAACTCCCCCTACCAGAACGCCTTTTACCAGGCGGCCAACGACCAGCGGATGGGGGAAATCTACCGCGACTACCTGAGGCGCCTCGAT
>JAGWVO010000501.1 GCA_018970845.1 Planctomycetota bacterium | reverse complement strand
AAGGCAGCCACCCGTTTTATCCGGATCGCAAGGCCGGTCCCACGCCGATCACCAAGCCCACCGTCGAGCACCACCATTCCGAGGCGCGCTCGCTCACGGGCGGATTCGTCTACCGGGGCAAGGCGTTGCCCGAACTCGTTGGCGCGTATGTCTACGGTGACCACAGCACCGGGCACATTTGGGCCGTCAGGCACACGGGCGGGAAAATCGCCTGGCACAAAAAGATCGCGATCACCACCCTCAGGATCACGGGCTTTGCCGTGGATCCGGCCGGCGAGTTGCTGGTGCTTCACCACGCGCCGGAGGGAGAGGGAGGCTTTTTCCGGCTGGAGGCGAACATGGCCAAGGCCGACGCCTCGTTCCCAAGGCGGCTTTCCGAAAGCGGGCTATTTGAATCCGTGAAGGATCACCGCATGGCGCAGGGCGTGATCCCGTATTCGGTGAACGCGCCGTTTTGGTCCGACGGCCTGCACAAGGCCCGGTTCATGGCGGTGCCCGAGGGGACGGTGGGTTGGAATCCAACGAAGTCGTGGGACTTCCCCGAAAAGACCGTTCTGGTGAAGAGCTTCGCGCTGGAAACGAGGGCGGGCGACCCCGCCAGCCGCAAGTGGATCGAGACGCGCTTCATGACGCGCCAGGGCGGCGAATGGTATGGCTACTCCTACCGTTGGAACGACGAGGGCACCGACGCCACGCTGCTGCCTGCGGCCGGTGCCGACGCCGAATACCGCGTCGAGGGCGGCCGGAGCGTGTCATGGCACTATCCCAGCCGCGCCGAGTGCATGGTTTGCCACAGCCGGGCCGCCAACTTCGTGCTCGGCCTGTGCGACGGCCAGCTCAACCGCGACCAGGAATACCCCGGCGGCGCCAAGGACAACCAGTTGCGGGCGCTCGAGCATATCGGCTTGCTTTCGGTGAACTGGGCGGGCCATGTCACCGCACCCAAGGAAGCCGCCCAGCGGCAGCAGCCCAACCAGCGGACGGCGAAGCCGGCGACGATGTTGCCGCGAGCCCCCGAGGGGTTGGCCCGTTTCGCCGACCCTTACGACAAGTCGCAGCCATTGGAAGCCCGTGCCAGGTCGTGGCTTCACACCAACTGCGCCACCTGCCATGTGGAGGCCGGCGGAGGCAACGCGCAAATGAAACTCGACATCGCCACTCCGTTGGAGAAGGCCGGAATCCTTGATGCCAAGCCGCTGCACCAGGCCTTCGGCATTCCCGATGCCCGGCTGCTGGCGCCGGGAGATCCCGCGCGCAGCGTGCTGATCAGGCGGATGGCGGCGCGGGGGCCGGGCAGCGGCCAGATGCCGCCCCTCTCTTCGGCGGTTCCCGACCGCGCGGCGGTGGAGCTTTTCGAGGAATGGTGCCGCGCCCTGAAACCGAAACCTTGAGCCGACCCTAGGGCTTGTCCTTGCGTTCGGCGAGGTAGGCCTGGGTGGCCTCGGCCAGGTTCGATCCCACGGCCATGTAACCGGCCGTGTTGCTGTTCTTGTAGTTCCAGATCGTTTCCAGGCACAGCGAGACGGTTTGCGGGTTGCCGTTCATGGCGACCCACGCGGCGCTGATCTGCTTCCATAGGGGATGGTACTTGGGGCCTGTGTATTTCGGGCGGTTGCTCATCGGGATGAGGGGCTTGATCCTGCTGATGCGGCCGTAGGCCATCTCCACGAAGCGGTCGCGGTTCTGCCGCGCCTTTTCCGCCATCAGGTTGTCGTCGAGCACATAGAAGAAGCTCGGGTCGCCCGGGGCCGGGTTGTGGAGGTCGAGGAAAACATCCATCCGTCCCTTGGCGATCCATTCCGAGATCCGGGCCATGGCCGCCTTGACCTCGTTCCAATGGGGCTGGTCGGACCAGTCGCGGTTGTGGTCCTGAGGCAGGGCATCCTTTCCGCCGTTGCCCGTGGCCGCGTTGTCGATGTCCATGACCGGCACGAGCACGACCTCGGCGTTGTCGCGAAGCCATGCCGCCCCGGCGCTTTCGCCGGTGAGCCAGTCACCGAACCCCTTGGCGACCCAACTGGATCCGCTCTCCCAGGCGTGCTGCCTGGCCTGCACCCACACGCCGATCCTTTTTTCAGCCGGGGTGTCTCCCGCCATTACCCTGAGCATGGGAACAGGGCGCCCCTCCCGCGACACGCAAAGCTGCTCTACCTTGGCCTGGGGGCAGCGTTTCGACCATTCCCGCATCCAGGTTGAAACGGTCGAGGGAGTGCAGGGCGGGCCCCAGGCCACATAAACGCTGTTTCCAGAAGGTTCCACCTTGTAAATCATGGCGTCGCCATCGGGAGTTCCCGGCCCGGTCTGGCGCCAGTCGGTGCCGTCTGCGGAGCAAGCCGCGTGGCTTGGCCTCGACCAGGAAGCCGCCAGCGGCTTGGAACCCGGCTTGTCGGCCACGGCCGTCGAGGCGATCAGCTTGAGGGTGATTGTTTCTCCCGGCTTCACTCCGTCGATCCGGAAGTACCACCAGCACGGCCATCCGCGCGCGGGGGCGCCGCCGGGCATGAAGGTGATCCGTCGGGCCTGCTGGTCGATCTCCACCACCTTGGCCGATCCGCCCTCGAAATCGCTGCGAACCGAAAGGGGATCCCTCGCGAGAAACAGACAGGCCCCGATGAATAGGGAAACGGTCATGAAGC
>JAGWVO010000500.1 GCA_018970845.1 Planctomycetota bacterium | reverse complement strand
GCCCTGGTTGGCAAGGATCAGATCATCGCGATCATCGACCCGAAGCTTGCGATTGCCGACATGGCCGTGAAGCACTCCAAGATGCTCGCCGCGGCTGCTGAAAGGGATTCTTCCTCCAAGCTGCTCGCCGAAGCGGACCAGAGACTCCGGTCGGCCCAGCTCCTCAGGAGCAAGAATAGCATTTCCGACGAGGATTTTCGCTCGGCTCAGCTCGCCGTGGACCGCTATTCCTTCGAAACCAAGGCCAAGGTTCAAAGCCTCAACCAAGCCAAGACCGAATTGCTTGCGGCGCGCACGGTGCTGATGATGCATGAGGTACGCTCAGCCCAGGATGGCACGGTCAGGACAATTAACAAGCAGCCGGGCGAGGCCCTTAAGGCTGGTGACACCATCCTTGATATCCAGGATTTGGAACGACTTCGCGTGGAGGGATTTGTCGAGGTCCAGAACGCGGCGGCGCTTGAGTTGGGAATGAAGGTTGACATCGAGCCGACAAGGCCTGTCAGTCCGGCGCTGGTCCTTTCCGGCCACCTGCTTGAATTGAACAGCGTGGCTGCGACCCGCTTGCCGGTGAATGAAAAAGGTTTGGAAAAGGCGCTTCTGATCTCATCAAGTGACGACAAGACGGTTCGCCTGTGGGAGGTTGTCAAATCCCGGGCGGGCGGCTGGAGCGGCAGGCAAATCGACTTGAGGCGGGTGCCCGAACCGATTCGCAGTCTGGCTTTCGCACCGCAATCGAAGGAGTCCAACGGCCGTGAAATCCTCGCCGTGGGAGGCACATCCGCCGGAAAACTCTATTCGGTCAGGTTGTCCGTTGACAATCAGGGTGCCGTTAAGATTGTGGAATCCAAGGAGATTTCCGCTCATCGAAGCTCGATTCAATCCTTGGCTTTTTCTCCGGATGGAAAGATCCTCGCCACGGCTGGACAGGACACCGACCTTGTCCTCTGGAAAGTGCCTGCCAAGGGAATCGAACTTGTGGAGGCGGCTCGCATCCGGCAAGCGCACAAGGCTGAGATCACTCAGGTGGCCTTTGCCGAATACAGAAAGCAGGCTGGCGCGGTGCCCCAGCTAAGGATGGTGACAGCATCCAGTGACAAGGATCGAACCCTTACGAGTTGGTTGGTGAACCAATCGGGTGGAATCTCCGCCGACCGCCAGTTTGATGTTGTGCGTCGGGGCGGTGAAATATCCCAACCTGGGATCAGTCCGGACGGGCTCCATGCCTTGGTTGACCAAGGAAAGGAAATCAAGGTTGTTTCCTTGGCTGATCGTCAACCTAAAGGCTTAATCCAAAATGTGTCGAGCGCTCTCAACTTCACCACTCTTGCGCTTTTCAGCCCTGGTGGCGAAATGGTGCTTACGAATTGCGCCGAGGAGAATAGGGTGCAGTTGTGGAGGACGCCGCTTAATGGCGACCGCCCGGCGGAATTGCGGCAGTTTGTTTGGGCGGGCGACGGTTTCGCCACCTGCGGTGCTTTCGATCCATCCAGGCAGTTCGTGGTCACAGGGACATCCGACCATCATGTCCTTGTCTGGCCGTTGCCCGAGGCCTCTGAAGTTGACAACACGCTCACGGGTACCATCGAACTGGTGAGCAAATTCATCGACTCAAACAATCCGCAGCGCCTTTTCCGCGCCGAACTGGATATCCGCAAAAACCCCGGATACCTGATGCCCGGCGGGACGGCCACGATTGTCTATCCGTCCCGCTCGGTGTCACCGAAACCGGCGGTGGACCGCTGACCGTCATCCGCGCAAGGAGCGGCTGCCATGTCACTGGCCGAGCAAAAGGTTGATGTCGAACGCCGGAAAATGGTGCGGGTTCGCCTGCGCCCCGACCTGGTGATCGATGCCCACCGCTATGAAGGCAGGACCTACTACATCATCAAGGATCCCGTGAGCCTCAGGTATTACCGTCTCAAGGAGCACGAACATTTTCTTCTGGGTTTCATGGATGGCCAAAAAACACTCAATGACGCCCAAAAGGCTTACGAAAGGCATTACCGTCCTGACAGGCTGAAACTCGAGGACCTCGAAGCGTTTGCCCAGCAATTGGTTCGGGCTGGATTGGCGCAGAATGAGTCGCCCGCCGCCGGCCAGCTTCTCTATGACCGTCGCGCCAAGCGGAAGAGGACGGAGTTGGTCCAGACTCTCACAAATCTCCTTTACATCAAGGTTCCCGTCTTTGACCCGGATCGCCTGCTGCGGTGGATGCTTCAATTCACCTCATTTGTGTTTTCGGGACTCTTTTTTTTGGCCAGCCTTGTTTTGATGGCTTCCGCCGTCGGGCTCGTGACACTTCATTTTGATGTTTTCCTCTCGAAACTTCCGAGCTATTACGAGTTCTTCAGCTTCAAGACAATCATTTACCTTTGGATCGCCTTGGGTGTCGTCAAAGTCATCCATGAGTTTGGGCATGGGCTTAGTTGCCGGTATTATGGTGGCGAAGTCCATGAAATGGGTTTCTTGCTTCTATGCTTTTCGCCCGCCCTTTACGCGAATGTTTCCGACGCATGGACATTGCCCAACAAGTGGCACCGGATCATCATCAGCGCGGCAGGCATTTATGTGGAATTGGTGATCGCGTCCATTGCGACCTTTGTCTGGTGGTACACGCCCGCAAGCCCGTTCATC
>JAGWVO010000033.1 GCA_018970845.1 Planctomycetota bacterium | reverse complement strand
ACCGGAAGAACCCGCATTCTTTCCGGGAAACAAGCCTCCCATGCCGTGGCGGTCGGCCAAGTCTTTCTGCCTGCTGCCGGTCTTGGCCATCCTGTGCCTGGCCACGGGCTGCACCGCCAGCCGGTTGCGGCAGCGAACCGCTCATTTCGGCGCCACCTTGCCCGACCTGCAGTACCGTCAGGTGCTCGACAATCTGGCGCGGTTCACGGAAAACCCCGGCGCCATGCCATCCCATGTGAACCTGCGCGAAGGCACCACCCAGGTGACCGACTCGGTGTCCGGTGGCGCCGCGGTCGATTTGGGCCCTCCCACCAATTGGCTCCCCCAGCTATTCGGCCAGCGCACGGTGGTGGCGCAGTGGGGCATGCAGCCCGTCATCGATCCCCTTGAGCTCAAGCTCCTGCGGGTCGCCTACCGCCGCGCCACGGGCATGCCCGAAATGCCCAGCGAAGACACCCTTCAGGATCTCGGCCACGAACTCAAGGCTCAGGTGGCCAACAACCCCGACCTGCATGATGAGACGGAACTGTTCTTTGAATACCATGCGCGCCAGAACCCCAACTACCCCCGCTTCGAGCAAAGCGTGGTCACCACGAACACCGAGTCGGTGGTGGCCCCGCCCGATGTCCCCCGGCGCGACCGCTCCCCCCTGGCGCGGGATGTCGCCCGCCAAGTGAAGATCGTCGAAAGGGAATTGATGGAAATCGAGCCGGGATGGTACCGGGTCGGCCGTTGGTGCGATGTCCCGCGGAACGCCCGGTTTGTCGGTTGCCATAACAAAACTTGGGTCTGGGTGGATCCCGCCCATCAGGACGAACTGACAAGGTTCACCCTGACGGTGATGAAGCTGGGAACGCTGATCAAGGAAACCCAGACGCTGATCAGCCCCGGCCAAGTGAAATTCTCACCGGGTGACCGCGGCGGCTGATTCAGGACTTCCATCGCTTTCCGGTTGCCAAACCACATTTCAGTTTTTGTGTGATGAACGGCGCGCCAAGCCGTTGCCTGCACCTGTCAGACTTGGCCCGTGCCCCGGTCAAAGGCTCTTGGAGCGAATGTCGCCCGTTCAGGGCGGTTCGTTTCCGCCACCGGGTTTGTTGGCCTGGAAGGGAGGTTGCGGGGTGAATTCGCCAAAAGAATGTGGAGTCCGCGTGCCACCGAGTGTCGATCACCGGCGGAATTGCCTGTGGGGGCCTGGAGGGATTACTGGAACTTAACGGCGACCTTGGGCAGCAGGGATTTGACCTGGGCCTGAAGTTCTTCGGGATATCCCTTGGGCCGGCTGATCAGCTTGAGTTCCTTGAGATGGCCCCACCCCTTGAGCTTGGCGACCCTTTCGCCAGTCAACGGCAGCCCTCCCAGTTCCAGGCTTTCAAGTTGCCCGATGCCCGCGAGCACCTCGAGATCGGTGTCCGTGGTGTCCTTGCAGTTCGTCAGGGTGAGCCGCTTGAGCGTCTTGATTTCCTTGATGATTGGCAAGGATTCCGACTTGTCGAATCCTTCGCCGAGCTGAAGGTATTCCAGTGGCAGCCCGGTGATGTGGCGCAGCGCCTCGGGCGTGGCGTGAGCCCCCAGTTCCAGCCCCTTGAGCTTCCTCAGCTTGGCCAGGTGGGGTGCGCCGGTGTCGGTGAATTTGGCGTGGGCCAGGCTGATGCTTTCGAGGTTGGGAAGGTGATCGCAAAGTTCCTTCAGTCCCTCGTCGCCGATCTGGCTTCCACGGTGGCTCACCCGGACCAGCTTGTCGAAGCCTTGGAACTTGGCGTACGCCTTTCCGGTGATCTGGGTGCCGACGAAGGAGAACTGTTCCAGGCGCGTCAGCCCCGCCAGATGCTCCATTCCCGCGTCGGTGAGCTTGCCGTTGTTGATGAACCGGAGGCTCTTGAGGTTCTTGAGCTTCGCGATGCTCGGCATCCACGCGTCGGAGAACTTGGTCTGGATGATGTTCAGCGATTCAAGGGTGGAGATGTGCCCGAGGTGCTCGAAGAAGGCCGCGTCATACGGATCATCCTTCCTGTGGTCGTGGGGGCCCGCTCCCGGCACGGCCAAGTCGACCAGCTTGAGGCTGGCGCCATCGGCGGTTTTTTCAACTTTTCCCTTGGCGGCGACGACCGCCTTGGTGACGGCCTCGACATGGGGGTCGATGGCCGCGACGGACATGGAGCAGATCGTGAGGGCCAGAATGGCCAAGGCGAATGTCTTCATGGGAGTTTGTCCATGGATGGGGAAACGGAGCGGGGCGGGGCCTGTCATTCCCGTCCGTGAAACTCCTCCTCCTTGGGAAGGGCGAGGACCTTCCAGGTGGGTGGGTAGAAACGGACGACACGCTTGGGGCGGAATCCTTCGAGCATCATGTCCATGCGGAGTTTCACCTGAACCCCGCCGCTGCCGGGTTCGGGTGCGATTTTCCTGACCTCGAGCACGGCGGCGCCCTTCCGGTCGTTGACGGGATCGTAAGTCATGAGGGTGTCGCGGGCCACCGCGAGCGCCCCGCGGGGTTCGGAAGGGGGAGGAGTGCCATCCTTGGGCGCCGGGGCGTTGGGATCCTTGAGCGCGACCTCGTCGAACAGCTTGGGATCGACATTTCCGAAAAATGTCACGGTGACGAGTTGTTGCTTGTCGTCCACCGAGGAAACCCAGCCTGGCAACCCTCTCTCGCGGATGTCGTTTCGATGCCTTTCGGCCTGCCGGGCGGTGGCCAAGGCGCGGGATGGTTCGTCCAGCCAGATGTCGGTGATTCTTCCGGGGCCGTAAAGCGTGACCCAGGTGAGGTTGAAGAGAACCGACTGGCCCGGCTGGATGTCCTTGAGTTCGCCGAATCCGCCACCCTTGAACACGCGCGTGTGGGATTGCAGGTCGAAGGCGCGGGCCTTCGCTTCTCCCGCCGGCTTGCCGTTTTCCACGAGAATGGCGGTGAGCTTGCGGGTGGCAAGGTCGACGCTTTCGATCCGCCACGACTGGTTTTTCCTGGCATGGTGGCTGAAGTCATCCTCCACGAGGAAGCACTTGCGGAATTCCCATTCCGGAGTCTTCCTGCGATACGAGGTGTCGGGAAACGGAGTCTTGTCTGCGGGATCATGGCGGTAGAACAGGCCGCGAAGGTGCGTGCCGACGGGGATGTCCCGCAGCGAGGCCATGGCGCCTTGGTGCCATGCCGATCCGTAGGGCAGCATTCCCGCGTCAAGCGGCAGGTCCCACACGCCCCGATCCTGGCTGTCGTTCCTGTCCACGCGGATGGTCAGGCGCCTCTCAAGGTGATCGGCGCGGATCAATTCGCCGGACACCGCGTGCGCCGATCCTTCCGGCGGAAACTGGCCTTCGACAAGCTGGAACCAGTCGGGTTTGTCTCCCGGTTTCCTGTCCTTGGGGTTGGTCTTTTTCTGTTCGCCGGTGACCGGGCCGTCGGCGTCGGTGCGAAACCTGGGGGTGTCCGCGGCCCGGACGATACCAATCGCGATGGCGATGCCGATGCAGGTGGCGGTGAATGATCTCATGGAAGGCTGGCCCCCGGGAGCAGTTCCCGCGTTCAGGAGACGATTTGGCGGATCGGGCCGACGCTGTCCTGGAACCTTTCCGCCTTCACATCGGCCCGCTGCAGCATGGTGAGCAGGAGATTGCTCACGCGCGCGTCGGAGTCAACGGGCCTGGAGCAGATCTTGTAATGGGCCTGCGCGTCGGCCATGTCGTACTTGCCGATCTTGGGAAGGTTGAAGTCGACATGCGTGCCGTGCCTGTATCCGAGCGCCTTGCCGCCGGCGAGGATGAGCGGCAGGTTGGCGTTGCCATGGCTGTGGCCGTAGGCCATGCCGCTGCCCCAAAGGACCTGGGTGCTGTCGAGCAGGCTCTGCTCGCCTTCCTTGTGCTGCTTGAGCAAGTCGAGGAAGTAGCTGAACTGCCCGACCAGGAAGGTGTCGGTTTCGGTGAGGCGGCGCAACTGCTCGGGGTCGCCATTGTGGTGGCTGAGTCCATGCCTTGTTTGCAGGATGCCGATTTCAGGTATGCCGCTGGCTTGCCCCTCGCCGCCGATGCCGCAAGTGATGACGCGGGTCGAGTCGGTCTTCAGCGCCATCGCCATGAGGTCGTAGAAAAGCCGGTAGTATTCGCCGGCCTCGGCCATGCTTAGCCGGCGCTGGAGGCGGGCCGACTCGCTCGAGGGAACATTCGGCTTGGGGATGTTGAGCCACTCGTCGGCCCGCTTGGTGCGCTCCTCAACCTGGCGCACGGCGGTGAGGTATTCGTCGAGCTTGCCGCGGTCGGCGCTGCCAAGGTTGCCCGTCACGCGCTTGGCGTCGTCAGCGACGAGGTCGAGGATGCTGCCGCGGCGGCTGAGCCGCCTCCTGATGGTTTCCTTGCTTTCCTTCTCCACGCCGAAAAGCATGTTGAAGATCTGCTGGGTGTTGCGCTCGGCGGGCAACTGGATGCCGTCGCGCGACCATGCCAGCGAGGTTCCCTCGATGGCAAGTTCCAGCGACTGGAACCGCGTCGAGGCTCCCTGCGCCTCGGCGATGAGCTGGTCGGCGGAGACGGTGTTGCGGAAGGCGCCGCCGTCCCCGGGAACATTCGCGCCCGTGAGCCAAACCCTTTCGCAGTTGTGGTGCTTGCCGATCACCATCGGATGGTGCAGTCCGCTGATCGGGGTGATGTCGGCGCGATGCTTCTCGAGGGAAGCCAGGGGCTTCGTGAACTCGTAGTCGTTGCCGGATTTCTGGATCTGCCAGGTGAGCGTGTTGACACCGTTGGGAATGTAAAGGAAGACGCTGCGCTTGGGCTTCGACGGGGCGGGGACCGCGGCCATCGCGTCGAGAAGGGGCAGCGAGATGGTGACGCCGAGGCCCCGCAGCATCGTGCGCCTGGGAATCTGCCACTTGCGGAGGTTGAGGTTGGCCATGGGTCGGTCTCCTGTGGAATTCGGGTCAGCGTAGCTGGAAAAGGTCGGAACAAACAAGGGCCTCGAGGATGTCGCGGAGGCGGTAGCCGCTTGCCTTGCCGGCCGCGGCGATCCTGTCCAGTTTCTCGCGGTCGTTGAATCCCATCGCGCGGCGCAGGCCATAGGTGGCCAGCTTCTCGACGACATTCGCGTTGAATGAGTCCATATCCTCGAGGAGGACCCGCTTGAACTGGTCGCTGTCGCGGTATTCCCTTCCGTCGGCAAGCTTGCCCGAGGAGTCCACCTTGGGGTTGGCCCCGATGCCGTCGGTGATTTCCTCGGTTCTCCAGCGGCCGATGGCGTCGAAATTCTCGAAGGCCAGGCCCAGGGGATCGATCCTCGAGTGGCAGGCGGCGCAACGCGCGTCGTGGACATGCGCCTCGAGCTTCTGCCTTAGGGTGGACTTGGGGCCGGCGGGATTGGTGGCGATCGGGTCGACGTTGGCCGGCGGGGGTGGCGGCGACCGGCCGAAGATGGCCTCGCTCACCCAAACGCCGCGGTGAACCGGGCGGTGCCTCACGCCGTCGCTGGTCAGCGACAGGATCGAGGCCTGGGTGAGCAAGCCGCCACGGTGGGACTCGGCGGGCAACGCGACGCGGATGAACTCCCCTAGTTCCCCCGACCGCGCCTGCGCCGCGCGGTAGGCCTCCGCGAGGCCGTAATGTTTTGCCAAAAGTTCGTTCAGCATGCTCCAGTCGGAGGCGAGGAACTCCCTCAGCGAGAGCCCCTTCTCAAGGACTTCCCTGAAAAAGGCGACGGTCTCGGAGACCATGCTGTTTTCCAGAGCCTTGTCGTAATCGGGATAAAGCTTCTTGTCCGGCTGGAACATTCCCACCTTGCGAAGCCTGAGCCATTGCGTCGCGAAGGATTCGCTGAATCTCCTTGACCGGGGATCGGCGATCATGCGCTTGAATTGCCCCGCGAGCACCGCCTTGTCGCGCAGCTTGCCCTGTTCGGCGAGCGTGAAAAGCTCCTCGTCGGGCATCGTGCTCCATAGCAGGTAGGAAAGCCGCGAGGCGATCTCCCAGTCGTTGAGCGTGGCGCGGCTCGATTTCTCGTCGCCCTCGGAGATGAAGAGGAAACTCTTGGAGTTGAGGATGGCGGTCATGCCGGCCTTCATCGCGTCGCGGAACTTTTCCTTGGCGGCGAGTTCACCCTCCACGATCCTCATGAAACCGTCCATTTCGGCGTCGGTGGCCGGACGGCGGAAGGCGCGCCTGGCCAAGGTCGCGAGGCATTCCCGGGCCATTGCCATGTCGCCTTCGGTTCCAGGCATGTAATCGGAGCGCAGCTTCCGCTCGGATTCGCTCAGGATGGGGCCGCGCCAGGTCACCGAATCAAGGATGAGGAACGGGTAGCGGGCGACGCCTTCCTCGTCGGTGAGCTTCATTTGCCACGGGGCGCGGCCCATCTTGGTGCTGATGAAGGGCAGGTCGCTGTGCCGGCCGGATCGGGGCAGGTTCGAGGGCCCCGGAACATCGTTGTAGACATGGATGTTGGGGCGTCCCTTGGGCAGATGGGCCCGGAATGTCACGGTGATCGGCTTATCCTCGGGCGCGACGATGTCCTGTTCAAAGAGGACGCGATCGAGCCTTTCCTCGTAAACCTTGATTCGCGGCGCGCGGCCATCGGGAGGCCTGAGTCCGCTCAGCTTGTAGCTCACCTCGTAGATTCCCGTTTCAGGCAAGGGATCCTTGAGCAGCGAGTAGCGGTAAATGTCGCCGGGCCACATTTCGTACCTGACCTTGTCGAGAAGGCCCATTTCCCGGAGCCTTTCGCGGTGCCGTTCGCTGATCTGCTCCTCGTAGAGCGCGGGCTTGGTGCCTCCGAAAGGTTCGGGCGGCTTTTGCCCCTTGCGCAGCGGGGGCGGAACCGGCGGATAAGCCTCGTTCAGGATCGTTTCGGCGGCGGCGATGTACTTTTCGATGTTGGAGGGCGACAAGGTGAGGACCGACCCGATGCGCTCGAAGCCGTGCCATTCGGGGTCCTCAAGGAAATTGCCGGGATCCCGGGCGTCGTAATGCACGCCGATCAGGTCCCGCACGGTGTTGACATACTCGTCCCTGGTGAGCCGGTTGTAGGTGACCTTGGCGCGTGAGGCCATGCGTGCCGTTTCCCCGTCCCTCATGCGCCCCGCGATCCATTCCACGGCCTTGGCGCTTTCGGCCGCCGTGGGGCGCTTCGGCTCTTTCCTGGGAGGCATTTCCCCGGAATTGATCCGGTCCATGACCTCGAGCCACTGGGGATTGTTTTCCTTGCCGACATTCCGCGAGAGCGTGTCGATTCGGAAGTCACCCGAGGCCTTGGCGCCGTTGTGGCAGCGGTGGCAATGGGCCTGGAGGTAGGGCAGGAGATTTTTCTCGAAATCGCCGGGGGAATCGGCCGCCGAAGCCGTGGCTGCCATAAGGATCAATGCCACGGCGGCGAGCATGTGCGGCGAACTCCCTGGCCCTTCATTCATGTCAACACGGTTGAACCCGGAAAGTATCGTGGATCTTGGAGGATTGGCGAATCTCAGTACCTTGGAAAAATCGCCGGGCTCGGGAAGCGCTCTTCCATGTTTCCGTCTTCGAAATACTCCTCGCGGGGAATATCGACCTGAGCCCAGGAGGAGGGGCGGACGCGCACCACCCGTGGCGGACGGATCCCCTCGATGATGAGGTCGGTCTCCATCCGGATCTGGATGCCGCTGCTCCCAAGCGGCGGTTCGCCCGACGCCTTGGCGACATCGAGGAGGGTTCCCCTCGAGGCCATGTGGGCCGGGCCATAGGAACCATTGGTGTGCTTGAGGGTGCTCTCGGCAGAATTCATGATGGCGGACCCGCCTTTCTTGAAGTCGGCGTAAAGCGAGTTGTCCATGCCGCCAAACAGGGTGGCGGTGATGACGGCCCGTCCGAACTTGCCGTACTCGACAGCATCGACCCAGGCGGGCATCCAGCGGCTGCGGATGAATGCCTTGTGGACATCGGACTGGTGGCGGGAAGCCCGTTCCATCGCGGCATCGTCAAGCCAGATGTCGGAAATGTGGAACCGGGTGAAGATGTTGCCAGGCGTCGGTTTCCAGTTGATCCCCAGGAGCACGGCCTTGCCGTCCAACGATTTCTTGCCGCTGGCCGGAAAGCCGCCCTCCGTGATGAACTCGTCCATGCGCAGGCTTTCCCTTCCCCGCCAGAGTCGCGTGGTGGCGTCGAAGGTCAGCTTCTCCTCGACGGGCTTTTCTCCCTTGTCGGCCTTCGCCGCGCGGGTCGCGACAACCAGCCCCTCGTTGTTCTGGACCTCGACTTCCTTGAGCTTCCAGACAAGGCCTTCGCGCAGGCAATGGCTGGGCTCGTCCTCAAGCAGCAGGACATGGTTCTCGGCGGGAGCCGTTCCGGCGCCGCTGTAGCCTGAGTTCTTGGTGCGATTGTTGACGGGAAAAACCGGCACGGGCGAGTTCTTGGGATCGGGAGGCAGGAAACCCCGGACATGCAGCACGGTTCCCAGCGGGATGTGCCGGAGTTCCGCGGGGGCGCCATGGTACCGCACGACTCCGTAAGGCAGCATGGCGAAGGGGTGCGGGGCGTTGCGGAAGTAGGTGCCCGCTCCCTCCACGCGGATGCTGCCGCGACGGTTCGCATGATCCACGAAGACAAGCTCGCCCCTATAGGCAAGCGCCTTGTCAAGAGGGGGGAACTTGCCCGGTTCGGGGCGGAAAGGCTGTTCCTGGGCCGCCGCCATGGAGGCGGCCAGCGACAGGCAAAGGCACCACGCCCGGACGCTTGCCGGATTGCTGAGGCCGGTCATAGGTCGATGATCCGGTTGCTGTCGCCGAAGCGGTCGGCCTCAACCCCCATGCGCTGGGCCATCAGGAGCAAAAGGTTGCTCATGTGGGCGTTGGTGTTCGCCGGCCGGCTGCACAGGGAATAGTGCTCCCCGGGCTTGTCGAGCTGGTAGCCCTTGAAGTGTCCCTGGTTGAAGTCGAGGTGGCTTCCGTGCTTGAGCCCGAGGTCGGAACCTCCGGCGAGCACCAGGGGCAGGTTCGCGTTCCCGTGGCTGTGGCCGTAGGACATGCCGCTGCCGAACAGGGCCATCGTCGTGCCCAGAAGCGGCTTGCCGTTCAAATCCTTCGTCTCGGCGAGGCGGGTGAGGAAGTAGCTGAACTGCTCGATCGCGAAGGTGTCGTACTTGGTGAGTTTCTCCATGTATCCGGCGTCTCCGCCATGGTGGCTGAGTTGGTGCCTCGATTCGGTGATTCCGATTTCGGGAATCGCGAAGGCGTCGCCCTCTCCCCCGAGGCTGAAGGTGGCCACGCGGGTCACATCCGTCTGGAAGGCCAGGACGATCAGGTCGTACACGGTGCGGAAGTAGTCGCCCGCCATGGTTGCGGCGACATCCCTGTTCGTGCGGGACCGGTCGGAATCGGAGATGGTCGGCAGCGGGGTGTCGAGCCAGGCGTCGGCCCGCCTGGTGCGGATCTCAGCCTCGCGGACCGAAGTCAGGTACTGGTCCATCCGGCCCTTGTCCGCCGTGCCCATCTTCTGCTCGAGCTTGCGAACTTCCGCGAGGTTGGCGTCCAGGACGCTCCCCCTGCGGCGCAGCGACCTTCGCTGGGCCGCGGTTCCACCCTTGGGAGCCTCGAAAAGCGAGGCGAAGATCTCGCTGCAGCGGCGCATCGACGGAAGGCGAACGCCATCGGCCGTCCAAGCCAGTGAATCTCCCGTAAGGGCCACCTCCATCGATGGATAGCGGGTGTGCTTCGCGGTCACCTCGGCCATCTTCTGGTCGACGGAGATCGTGTTCTTGTCGGAAGGACCGAGCTTGCCTCCCGTCAACCAAACCGAGATGCAGTTGTGGTGGTGGCCAAGGGCCCCGGGATGATGCAGCCCGCTGATGGGGGTGACATATTGGCGGTGCTTTTCAAGCGGCTTGAGAGAGCGGGAGAACTCGTAGTCCCTTCCCGGCTTCGTGATCTGGTAGTTGAGCGAGTGGACGCCATTGGCGAGGTAGATGAAGGCGCTGCGCCTCGGGGTGGAGGTTTCCTGGCTGGTCGCGTTGGCCGAGACCATGCATTCGAGGAAAGGCAGCGAGATGCAGGTTCCCGTGGCGCGCAGCGCGTGCCGCCGGTTGATCAGCCAGGACTGCGAAACGACATTGCTCACGGCTAGTCTCCTTGTCAGCGTTTGCGAACCAGGTCGGAAAGGGCCACGGCGCGGACGACATCCTTGAGTCCGTATCCGTTCTTCCTGGCCTCCGCCACGATGACGGAGATGGATTCACGGTCGTCAACCGTCAGCACGCGCCGCAGGGCGTAGGTGCCGAGGTGCTCGATGAAGGCATGCAGGAACCGGTCGCGATCCTCGAGCAGAAGCTTCTTGAACTGGACGGGGTCCTTGAACTCGCGGCCATCGGGCATCACTCCGGAGGGATCGACCGCCGGATCCTTGCCGGTGCCCTGGGGCACCTTCTCATGCGTGCGCCATTGGCCGATGGCGTCGTAGTTGTCCCACGCGAGTCCAAGGGGGTCGATCTTCGCGTGGCAGGCGGCGCAGTTGGCGTTGTTCCTGTGGGCCTCGAGTTTCTGGCGAAGGGTCGCCTTGGGGCTGTTGGGCGGGTTGGGCTCGATGGCGCTGACATTCGCGGGCGGCGGGGGAGGGGTCTTGTTGAAGATCGCCTCGCTGACCCACACGCCCCGGTGAACGGGACGATGGCGCGTGCCATCCGATGTCAGGCCGAGGACGGCACCCATCGTGAGCAGCCCGCCCCGATGGGCATCGGGATTCAGCGCGACGCGCTCAAACCCGCCGCCCCTGGGCGCTGGCAGTCCGTAGAAGTCGCAGAGACGGGGGTTGGCCATGGTCCAGCCGGAGTCGAGGAACGCCTCGATGGACAGGTTCTTCGCGAACATTTCCCGGAAATATTCCACAGGTTCCAGCCGCATGCTGGCCTCGAGCCAAGCGTCGTAGCTCGGGTAGAGCTTCTTTTCGGGCGGGAAGGTGCCCAGGCGGTGCAACTGGAGCCACTGCCTGGGGAAATCGTCGATGAAGCGGTTGATCCTGCCGTCCGAGAGCATCCGGTCGACTTCCCTGCCGAGGCCGTCTCCCTGGAGCGAACCGGAACCCGCGGCCTTGAAAAGGGCCGCGTCGGGCATTGAACTCCACAGGAAATAGGAAAGCCTCGAGGCAAGTTCCCAGTCGTTCAGGCGGTCGCGGGCGGCCGTTTCACCCTCGATGTGATAAATGAAGTTCCGGGATGTCAGGACTCCCAGGAGCGCGGTCCGGTAGGCGTCGGGTTGCTTTTCACCCGCCTTGACCTCGTCGGCGTAGGACTTCATGTAGTTTGACAGTTCCTCGGGCTGGACGGGTCTTCGCCACGCCCTTTCAGCGAAACGCCGGAGGTGCTCGGCCGCCACTTCGGGAGAGGAGTCCTTGGGCGGAAGGATGTCGTTGCGCCGGGATTTCTCCGCGTCCGTCTGGATCGGGCCTTCCCATTCGATCCAGTCGAGAAGCACGGTGGAGAAGATGCCGTTGCCCTTGTCATCGAACATCTGGGGGGCGTTGGGGTTCAGGAGCGTTGTCTCGCTGCTGTGAGTGAAGATGTAGCCTCCGCGGCTGCCGAGCGCGTTGCGGAAGGCCGCGCCGGCCCTGCGGTCGACGACATCGGTGGCCACCACGCAGAAGTCGAGCGAGACCGGCATCTCGAGGAAGATCTCGAACTCGAGGACCTGAGGCTTGTCTTCGGGCGCCGTGATGTCCGTTTCGATGAGGCCGTCGACCGTTTCCTCCCCGGTTCGCTTGCCGATGCTCAGGTGGGCCGTCTGGCCTCCGGGGGGACGGATGCCGCTGGCCTGGATGCGCAGCTTGTACAGGCCGCTGTGTTCCGGGCCGGTCTTGCCCAGCCAGTGGGGGGAGAGCGCGTTCTGGACGCTTCCTGGGTAGAGGAGGTAGCGCAGCGGGCGCTTGATGCCGAAGCGGTCGAGGGCCTCCTGCTGCCGCTTGCCGCCGTCGTAGCGCAACTGGGCGGCGGTCATGCGGACCTTGCGGGCGTCAACGCTCGCGGCCGGAAAGGCCCTGTCGAGGACCAGATCCGCCGCGCGGTAGTAACGATCGACATGGGAAGGTGATAGGGTGAGTTCGGATCCGAGCCTCTCGTACCCGTGCCACAGGGAGTCGGCGTTCAGTTCGCCCGGCTTGGTCGGATCGTATCGGACTCCCAGAAGATCGTAGATCGTGTTTTGGTATTCCTTCCGGCTCAGCCGGTAATGGGCGACCGGAGATCGGGCGCCCATGCGGGAGGCGCGACCCTCCTTGATCAGGGAGTCAAGCTTGGTGACGAACCCGGCGATTTCCTGCTGCGTGGGCTTCGGTTCCGACTTCGGGGGCATCTCACCGGCGTTGACGCGCTCGATCACCTCGGCCCATCGGGTCGCGTCGGCGCCTGTCTTGAAATCACGGGAGAGGCGATCGATCCGCAATTCACCCTTCATTTTTTCCGGGCCGTGGCAGCGGGCGCAGTGCTTTTCCAGGAAGGCCTCGTGAGGTTCCACGGCGCGAACGGCATCACCAACGCCAATGAAGGCGGCGAAGATCGCCAACCATCGGTGATGAATCCGCATTTCCAGCATGACATTCACCAAGAGACTATCGGCGGAATCAAAAGGATTGTGCAGCGGCTTGGATGTTCTTGGCCAACGATTCCACCTTATCCATTATTCTCACAGGTCATTATTCAATACGCAATGAATCAGGTAAAAACAAAAGCAATATAAGGGACATATTAGCCAATCAGTTTTCGTTGATGTGTGATGGTTTCGATTGGCATCCTTTCATGAAATCCGGTCCGGAAAAATCATTCCCATCGATTGGCCATGGGAACCATTCGAACCCGGTGTTTCATTCGGCTTGTTCGTCATGGTTGTTTGTTCCACGAAGGATCAACGACGACGATCTGTGATTCCGCCCCTTGATTCACTCCACCGCGGGCACTGGCGCCATCGGACCGCTTCCAAGCGAATTTTTCACCCTTCCACTGATGGCCTTGCGCGTTTCGCTCGAGAAGGCCGGCTATCTCGCTGTCAGTGAACGGCCTTTTCCGGAAGTGGTAGATTTGCACGACTTTTTTGGTGTTCGGCGCGATTTCGACAATCAACCGGTAGTCACCCGCCTGAAAACGCATCCAGGTGATGCCACCCAAAATCGGATCGCCTGGTTGCAAGATTTTTTCCTCAAGGGGTTTGCCGCAAAGCTTGATCACGGAGTTCCGGTCCATTCCAAGCACCGGGACCTTGGCAAGGTCCGATTCCGCGACATCTTTCGGTTTGGCGCGGTCGGGCGTGGTGGTGTCAACTTGGAATTCCTCGGTTCCAAGGTTCACCTTGGGAAACCATGGTGATGGCCTTCCCGCGGAGTTAAGGGAGACATATGGACATGCCCCCGGTGGGAAGTTGAAGTCATTCCAAGGTCGGATTGGAAGGTGGTTGGCCCCGCGGCCGTACACAATTACGGCAACCCCAAGCGCCGCGGCCATCGCGAATGATATTGTGCTCAAGAGTGTCTCGCCTTGGCTTTGCAGTGATCTTTTCCGGACAGCGATCATAAGGTTTGACGCAAAGACTGATCACGGAGTTCCGGTTCATTCCGGCAACTGGCCGCGGGTTTCGCGCGCTGGCCCACTCGAAATCTGGCATGGCATGTGCGGATCTTTTTATTTGTTGGTTGCAGCGCAGAAACAGTCGGCAACCATTTGCCCGCCGTCCTCTCCGAATTAGACTGGACTCCGTCCGGGTTCGTGCCCGGGCGCGCGCCAATCTTCCCTCAATGGGAACCACCATGATCCGACGCCATGCGGCCGCTTGCGCCCTCCTTGCCATGATGGCCGCCGTTTCGACCGGACAAACGAAGAAAGCGCTTGAACAACGGGATTCGCTTTTCAAGGCTCCCAAGGTTCTGGAAATTGCCATTGAAATCACAAAGGCGGATCTCGACTCGCTGAGGCGTGATCCGCGCACCTATGTGCGGGCCACGCTGAGGCAAGGCGGAAAGGAGTATGCCGACATAGGGGTTCACATCAAGGGCGCGGCGGGAAGTTGGCGTGGCATCGACAGCAAGCCGGGCCTGACCATCAACATGAACAAGTTCGGAAGCGACCAACTGTTTCATGGCATGGACAAGTTCCACCTGGCGAATTCGGTGCAAGATCCCAGCTATGCCAACGAACTCATCTGCGGCGAGTTGTTCCGGGAAGCCGGGGTGCCCGCCTCCCGCATCAGCCATGCCCTGGTCACCATCAATGGAACCAAGAGAGGCTTGTATTACCTGAAGGAAGGCTACGACAAGTATTTCCTCAGGCAGCATTTCGGGGATTCGAACGGCAACCTCTACGACGGCGGATTCCTGAGGGATGTCGACCAACCGCTCCAACTGGTCTCCAGCCGGGACGACGCCAAGGACAGGAACGACCTCAAGTCGCTGGTCGCCGCCGCCAGGGAACCCGACCACAAGGCTCGGGTGGAAAAGCTGGCCAAGGCACTCGACATGGACCGGTTCGCCAGCTACCTCGCGCTCGAGTCGATGACATGGGATTGGGACGGTTACCCGATGAACCGCAACAACTACCGGATCTACCATGACAAGAAACAGGCGAAATTGGTGTTCATGCCCTCGGGAATGGACCAGATGTTCGGCAATCCGGGCGGCCCGGTCTTGCCCGGGTTCCAGGGGCTCATCGCCCGGTCGCTCATGGAGACGGCGGACGGCAAAAGGCACTTCCTCACCCGGATGGCGGAGATCAGGTCGGATGTATACAAGACAGATAAAATATTTCAAAGGCTCGACGGCCTCAAGGGTGTGCTGGCCCCCGCCGCGGAGTCGGTTGAAAAGGGTGCGGGAGCGGGACTGTCCAACCAGATTGACGGACTCAAGCAACGCGTGGCGCAACGCGCCGCCAGCATCGACTCCCAGTTGGCCAGCCAGCTTGAGGGGATGCGCGTCCGGGCGATGCCGCCGGGCGAGTTCATGGCCGGCAGCGAGCTTGTCATCGGCGACATAAGGCACATTCCTGAAAAGGCCGACTCGCGCTCGGCAGGGCGGTTATTCTGGCGGCCCAAGGGCCAAGGGAACTATTCCGAGGCGCCCCTCGCGCCCACCTCCAAAAACAGGTACAAGGCGACGATTCCCGGGACCGCCACGCGTGGGGAAATCGAGTACTACATCGAGGTTGTGGAGTCGTCGGGCAAGAAGGCCTTCGAGCCGCCCGGTGGCGCGGCGGCGCCCTTCCGGGCCGTGCCCGACATCTCGCCGCCCGGACTTGTGCCTGAGTTGAAGGCTGTCGCCGCGAGGCATTACAGGGTGAGCCTCACGTGGACGCAGGCCAGCGACGACCGGGCGGTCGCCGGTTACGAGGTCCATCGCGGGGCCGCCGACGGTTTTCCGGCCACGGCCGGCACCCTTCTCGCGAAATTGCCTCCCGGCGCCTTGGCGTTCTCCGACAACACGCCGCCTCCGAGGCAACAGGTCTGGTATGCCGTGAGGGCGGTTGACGCCGTGAACCGGGAGGGTCCGCCTCGCCACATCAAGGTTGATGTTCCCGATGTCCAGCCTCCGCTGAACACGGCGAGGCTCCAGGCGCGGGGATCGGTGGGCGCCATCCTCGTCAACTGGTCGGGAGAAATGGAGCCCATCGTCACCGCCGTGGAGGTGCATCGTGGCGAGGGCAAGGATGGCCCAAGCAGGAAGGTCGCCGAAATCAGCGACATGAAAAAGCCGTTTTATCTTGACAAGGACGCCAGGGAGGGAGTCACCTATCGCTATTTCATCAGGCCGCGAAGCAACGCCGGCCTCCTTGGGGAGGCCGGCAACAGCGCCGAGGCCGCGACGGCGCGCTATGTCAGGCGGATCAACTGCGGCGGTCCGGCCGTTCCCGACGATGATGGCGTGCCCTGGGAAGCCGACATGGGAAACGGCCATCCATTCCTCAAGTATGGCGGAACCCGGGCCTGGCGCCAGGAAGGGCATGAGGGCGATGTCCTCATGTCCGAGCGTTGGGCGAGAACCGGCCTGGGTTACGAATTCAAGGTCCAACCGGGCCGCTACGAGGTGGTTTTGCAATTCGCCGAGACCAACGAGGACTTCTCGGCCAAGGGAAAACGCCTTTTTGACATCATTTTTAATGATAAAGTAGTGGCCTCGAAAGTCGATGTCTTCAGCCTTGCCGGGGGCGCGGGAAAGCCGTGGCGGTTCCGGTCCATCGTCGATGTGACAGGAACAGAACTAGAGATCAAGCTGATGGCCAATCCCGTGGGCCCGGCCATCAAGGCCATCGAGGTTCGCTCGGTGCCTTGACGAACCTTGGCCCTGGCATGATCCATGCCCCTTGTCCTGGCCTTAACTGGCTGCGATGTCCTGATTCGCCCTGGCATCTGGCAACCATGGGGGGTGCCACCTTCGCCCC
>JAGWVO010000499.1 GCA_018970845.1 Planctomycetota bacterium | reverse complement strand
CCGGAGCCGGGCGGGAAAGGGGGAGGACGAAAGAAAAGTGACAAATCCAGATGGAGCCAGCCGGAAGAACCCAACCTGGGTGGCACTGGGCCCTGGTGGCATGACAGGCTGATGTCAGTACGATGGCAAAGGCTGGGAGGATCGTTGCCATGATCCGATTTGTGGGTTCCGCCGCTGCTGTATTGATGCTGGCTTTCCTTTCGCAGGGCCAGACCGCTGGGATTTCCGAGGCGATCCAAGGGGAATGGAAACTGGTGGAATCCTGGGCCAATGGAACGGCCCTGCCTCCGCAGATTCTTGGAGAGGCCACACTCAAGGTGACTGGCGATCGCTATGTGCTTAAAAGATCGAAGGATGAGACCAAGGGAAGGCTGAAAATCGATCCGACCCAAAAGCCGGCGCATGTGGACATCATCACCGAACGGCCTGGCGAGGAACCATCAACCGGGCCGGGGATCCTCAAGATTGAGGACGGCAAGCTTCATCTCTGTGGCGCTCCTCCCGGGCATGAGAGACCCGTTGACTTCGACACGATCCGTCGGCCAAGGCTCACGGTCTTGATTTTCACCCGGCAAGCCAAGCCATGACAGCCGCTTCTTTGGCCCTGCTGACCGCTTTGGCCCTTTCCGGCCAGTCGGAAGGGATTTCATTCCGTCAGGAAGCCGTTGTCTCCGTTTGCCCGATCGCCAGCAAGGAGGGGGCCGCGATCCTGCGACGGGGTGGAAATGCCGTGGATGCCGCGATAGCCACGGCATTGGTATTGGCGGTGACCCATCCGGCGGCCGGAAACATTGGCGGCGGCGGTTTCATGCTGGTTGACGGTCCCGGCCGAGAACCCGAAGTGGTTGACTATCGGGAGACGGCACCGGCCGCCGCATCCCTTCGCATGTTCCAACCGGGAGATGGTGGTCGAACCGCCAAGGCATCCGGAGTGCCCGGCACGGTGGCCGGCTTGGCCATGGCCCATCGGCGGCATGGTAGTTTGCCTTGGCGTGATTTGGTTGAACCGGCGGTCCGCATCGCCCGTGACGGATTTGTCAGCTACAAGGCTCTTGTTGATTCCTTGAATTCCGTTTTGGCAGCATTGCCACCGGACTCGGCCTTTCAAAAGGCTTATGGCAAACCCGGCGGGGGCAAATGGGTGTCCGGTGACACCATGGTGTTTGCCGACTTGGCCAACACGCTCAAAGCCATAGCGCAGGAAGGTGAGGCGGGTTTCTACACAGGCGGCGTGGCCCGGGCGATCGTTTCTGAAATGCAAAGGTCGGGAGGTTTGATCACCTTGGAGGACCTTGCCGGTTACCGGGCCATTGTCAGGGAACCGGTCAAAATTCAGTACAAGGGACATGAAATCCTCGGCCTGCCGCCGCCAAGTTCGGGCGGCGCATGCCTGGCGCTGATCCTCGGAATGGCTGAAGAAACAGGACTCGAGAAGGAACCCCGCGATTCTGTGGTCTCCATGCACCTGCTTGCCGAATCGATGAGGCGGGCTTTCCGCGAGCGGGCAAGGCATTTGGGCGACCCCGTATTCGCGCCCATTCCGAGTTTTCTTTTTGAAAGGGATTATGCACGCGGTTTGGCCAAGGGTGTCAACCGCGCCAAAGCCACTCCCTCCATCGATTTGGCTGGAGACATTCCGATTGTCAATGAAACTGAGCACACAACCCACTTTTCGGTTGCGGATGCCAAAGGGATGGTGGTGAGCAACACCTACACTTTGGAAGACAGCTATGGATCACGAGTCGTTGTGGGAGGTGCCGGATTCATCCTCAACAATGAAATGCAGGATTTCAACTGGTTTCCCGGCAAAACAGACACAAAGGGACGGATTGGAACGCCGGCCAACCTGATTTCTCCGGGGAAAAGGATGTTAAGCTCCCAGTGTCCCGTCATCGTTCGAAAGGATGGCAAGCCCGTCGGGGTTTCCGGAAGTCCAGGCGGCAGGACGATCCCGTCCACGGTCGCCCAGGTGTTGATCAACAAGCTGGCGTACGGAATGACCGTCGAGGATGCCGTCGCTCATCCGCGGTTGCATCATGGATGGTTTCCCGACGAAATTAGGTTTGAAAAGTCGGCGGACCCTCGATGGGCCGATACCGTGGAAGGACTACGCCGCCTTGGCCATCAAGTGACGGGACGATCCCAGGGGGATGCGCATTCCCTTTGGAGGGAAGGCGGCGGGTGGCGGGCTGGTATCGACCGGCGGATCGCCGGTGGCGCATCAGGGCAGTAACGGAGGGAACCGGGCGATGTTGGCGCGGTTCTGGGGAGTCACTGGGACGGTATCCCTGCCGACGCCGGCAAATGGCCCACCCATGGCCGCTGGCAACACGACCTGCCTGGAGTTGGAATGGCCTGGCCGAACCGTGGTATACGACGCCGGTACCGGATTCATCCGGTTTGGCGAGCACTTGCTGAACCGAATGGCTCAGGGCCGTGAGGAATCGAGGTCGATCGACCTGATCATGAGCCATAGCCACCTCGACCATATCAACGGACTCCTGTTTTCCCCGCTGACATACGACAAAAGGGTGCGAATCACCTTGAGGGCCTGCCCCGGAACCCTGGCCGCTCTCCACAAGTTGCTTGACCCGTCCTCGTCGTCCTGTCGGACCTTCCTTCCCTCGACCTTTCCCGACATGGT
>JAGWVO010000498.1 GCA_018970845.1 Planctomycetota bacterium | reverse complement strand
TCAGACAAATTCTCAATTGTACGGTCGGTCTATCACACGGCGGCAGCCGTTCATGACACCGGTCACCAGTTGATGCAAACAGGGCGTTCCTTTTCCGGAGGAATTGAGCATCCACATCTCGGTTGCGTTCTGTCTCATCTCAAGGGCCCTCGCGAGGGGTCTCCCGGCCATGTCCTGCTGCCCAAACCGATCGGCAAGACAGGTGGAAACCAGCCACACGGTCAATCCGCCGGATATCTCGGCCGTGCGAATGATCCATTTGTGTTGAACGCTGACCCGGGGCAGGCCTCATTCAAGGTTCCCGATTTGCAGACACCCGATCATCTAAACTCGATAAGGATTGAAAGGCGACGAAGCCTCAGGCAGTCAATTGACGCGCATCTGGCCAACTATGAAAAATCTCCCGCCGCAAAGCAGATATCAGAAAGCTTTGGACAGGCGATCAAGCTCATGGAAAGCAAGGCAACGCGTGAGGCGTTCGATTTGGGGCTTGAGTCAAGCTCGGTCAGGGACAGGTATGGGCGCACCCGATTCGGTCAATCATGCCTGCTTGCCAGAAGGTTGGTCGAACGGGGCGTCCGCTTTGTCACGGTGAACATGTTTGAAACTGTTTTTGACGAGGTGACATGGGATATTCATGGCAGTCGGCCATTCACGGATATTGCTGAAATGGCCAGGCTTGTCGCACCCAGTTTCGATCAGGCATACAGCGCCCTGCTTGAAGACCTTCACCAAAGGGGGATGCTTTCCAAGACGCTCGTCGCGGCCATGGGCGAATTTGGCCGTACCCCGAAGATCAATCCGGCGGGCGGTCGGGATCACCACCCGGGGGTTTGGTCCATCTTGCTTGCCGGCTCAAGCATCCAACCGGGAAGGGTAGTGGGCGAATCCGATGAGCTTGGATTCGCCCCGAAGACAAGGCATGCCAATCCCCAGGAGGTCATGGCCACCATGTACAAGGCCCTTGGTGTGCCGATTCATCATGAACTCTCGGGGCCCCAAGGCCGTCCCATGCCAATAACTGATCACTCCGTTCAACCCATCCATGAGTTGTTTTAATGCTGCCGGTCCTCCTTTTATTTGCGCCGTTTGCGGACTCGAATGTCAACCCGGCGGCGAACTATTCGGTATTTCCAGAAAAAGTCGTGCTCCGCGATCCTTGGGATTCCCAAAAGATTCTTGTTTTCCAGGTCAAGGACGGACTTGCCACTCAATTCCCCTCCGATGTTCAACTCCACGTGGACCCGCCCGGCTTGGCCGTAATTGAAGCCGGAACCGTTCGCCCCCGCAGAAACGGCAGTGGCAAGGTCAATGTCAGGCATGGATCATGGAGTGCTTCAGTACCCATCGAAGTCAGCAACCTTGATTCGAGGAATGTTCCCGATTTTCTTGACCAAGTTGAGCCAGTCATCACAGGGCTAGGGTGCAATTCAGGTGCCTGCCATGGAGCCCTTGCCGGAAAAGGTGGATTAAAATTGTCACTGAGGGCATATGACCCGTCATCCGATCACCAAGCGATCGTTTTTCAAATGCTGGGTCGTCGCGTCGACCGGCATGACGCAAGCAAGAGCCTCCTGATCCAAAAAGCACTTGGAGAAATCAGGCACGGCGGCGGAAAAAGGCTGGAAAAGGGGTCTGCCGAACATGAATTGCTTCTTGCCTGGATAGCGGGAGGAGCACCATTGCGGCCGTCGGCCCAATCCAACTTCCAAGGAATCGAAATATTTCCTCCGGTGGCCCGACTGGAAAAAGGCCAAACATCCCAGTCCGTCGTATTGGCAAAATCTCGCGATGGGACATACCGAGATGTGACTCGCCTTGCCAAGTTCAGCAGTGCGAACGAATCGGTTTGCGGCGTTGCTCTGGATGGGTCGGTGACGGCGATTGCGAATGGCGAATCGGCCATTTCGGCATGGTTCAACAACATGGTCGCTGTGAACCGTGTGCAGGTTCCGTATGCAAAGGGTGCTGTCACGCAAACCTCTTATCAATTCAAGCCGAATACATGGATCGATGAATTTCTTTCAAACCGTTGGCGTGAACTCAACATTATTCCCTCAGCGGGTATCAGTGATGATGAATTCCTGCGCAGGCTTTGGATCGATTGCCTGGGAACACTTCCATCTCCTGAATTGCTTGCTGAATACCGGGCTGACCTTGCCCCGGGCAAAAGGGACAGATGGATTGAAAAAGCGTTATCATCCGATACATTTGTTGATTATTGGACATACAAATGGTCGGATCTTTTCCTTGTCAGGACAGGGCGGCTTCAGCAATCCGCGGTGTGGGCCTTCAACGCCTCGATCAGGAGTTCTGTTAGGGAAAACTGGGGGTGGGACCGGTTGACCCGGTCGATGCTAACGGCCAACGGAAGCACCCTTCATAACGGGCTGGGTAATTTTTTCGGCATCCACCGGGATCCGGCTGAATTGGCCGAATCTGTTTCCGTGACATTCATGGGACAGTCAATTGGTTGCGCCAAATGCCACAACCATCCGATGGATAAATGGACCCAAGACCAATATTGGGGTTTTGCCAATATTTTTGGAAGGATTGGCCTTAAGACAGGCCAATCGGATGGGGAGATGGTTGTTTGTCCGCTGCCTTTGGGTGATGTGCCTCACCTGCGGACGGCAAGGCCGGTATTGCCAGCG
>JAGWVO010000497.1 GCA_018970845.1 Planctomycetota bacterium | reverse complement strand
CCGGCTCAGCCACGAAGAGGGAATACCGGAGGCGCAATGGTGCTTCGAGATTTCCGGACCCGAGGATGGGGACATCCGCCTCAGGAAGGATTACCTCAAGCTGACAGGCTACCGGTTGGCGACGGAGGCGGAGATGGAATACGCGACCCGTGCCGGTGCGACAACGAGCCGGTATTACGGGGAGACCGGTTCGTTGCTGGGTGTATACGGGTGGTATCAGAAAAACTCCAACGAGAAGCCGCAACCGGTGGGTAGGCTTAAGCCAAACGAACTGGGGTTGTTTGATTCGTTGGGAAATTGTTACTCATGGTGCATGGATGCTTACGCCGATTATCCAGAAAGCTCCGAAACTGCGGATCGGGAGGGTTCGCTTGTGATTGACGGATCAAAACAGCGCCTGTTGCGTGGCGGTTCGTTCAGCGTCCATCCGACGGACCTCCGCTCCGCCGGCCGCGACAACTATGTGCCGGCGCTCCGTAGCGGCAACCTCGGTTTTCGTCTCGCGAGGACTTTACCGCATTAGATTTTTTACCCCATTAATCTATCGATTGTTTCTTGTATTGAGGTGAGGGTGTATCGACGGGACCCGGCGCCTGACGGCGCTCGGCTCCACTGAGGCCCCGTCACGATAATGTATCGCGCGCATTCTCCCCCAACACGCACCAGACGGGAGTGGGGCCGATTCCCTTGAGGTCCACCGGCGGCAAGGCCTTCAACTCGAGGCCGGCGCGGGCCAGCGGATCGAGCGCAACGGACCCGTTCACCAAGATGTGCGCGTCGGGTATCTCCTTGGTGGCGCTTTCCAGGCGGCTCGCCAGGTTCACCGTCGCGCCGATCGCCGTGTAGGAAAGCCTCAGGTGCGAGCCCAGGAACCCGACCACCGCATCCCCCCGGGCGATGCCGACCCCCACGCGGAATTGCACGCCGTTTTCCAAGGCCTCGCGTCGGAGGTTGCGCAGGCGGTTGGCCCTCTGGATGTCGAGAGCCGCGCGGCAAGCCCTGAGGGCCGCGTCGGGTGATTCGTCCGGAACCCCGAACAGCGCCATCATCGCGTCGCCGACGAACTTGTCGACAATGCCGCCATGGGCCTGCACGATCTTCGTCGTGTCGCGGAACCAGTCGCTGAGCATGTCGAGCAGGTCGTCGGGCGCCATCGACTGGGAGATGACGGTGAAGTCGCGGATGTCGGTGAACAGGACAGTGAGGTCTTGCCGGCGGGAATGTTCCTTCCTTTGGCGGGGGGAAAGCAGGTTTCCCTGGATGATGTCATCGACCAGGAACGGGGGAAAACTGCGGGAGAGGGCCAGCTTGATCGTGCCGGCATTGTCCTTGCGCTGCATCCATCGCTTGAGGTCGCCCGCCTCGGCGTCGGCGCCGCAGAGGCAAAGCTTGTCGAGCGCCTCGGACATGACCCTGACGGCCTCGGCATCCTGGCCGTCGAGTTCGAGCAGGTCCCTCAGCCGGTAAAGCAGCTTGATGCGGGTGAAGACATCGGTGGGCGCGGTGAGGGTGTCGAGGGTTTGGCGGATGAGGCGGATGCCGCCCGTGGTGTCGCCGAAGCTGTGAAGGACCATCGCGTCGACGGTGGCGAGGTAGGAGGCGACCCAAGGGGTGTCGGCGCCGTGAAGGGAACGCGACTTGTCGGCCGAGACTTGGGCGGAGTTGAGGTCGCCGCGTTCGAGGGCCGCCATGGCCATGCCGGCGTAGGCGTGGGCGAGGTTGATCGGGGCGGCATGGGCCCGGGCCGCCTCCTCGAATAGCCGTTCCGCCTCGGCGTAGCTGTTGTTCTCAAGGGCGATCTCGCCGAGGCTGCAGAGCATCTGGGCCTCCCCGGCGGTGTCGCCGATCTGCCGGGAAAGCTCGAGGTCGGCATGGTACTCGCGGCTGGCCGCCTCGAGGTTGCCCTGGATGTATTCGCAGCGGCCCAGCGAGCCGTGGCTGATGGCCTGGCCTCGGCTGTCGCCGAGCTTGACCTTGATCTCGAGGCTCTTGCGGATGAAGGCCTTGGCGTCGTCGACATGGCCGATCTGGAGAAGCAGGTTTCCCAGGGCGTTGCAGACCCATGAGACGCCCAGGTTCTCACCCGTGGCGCGGTAGTCGCGGAGGGAATCGTGGTAACGGGATTCGGCGGCGAGCGCCTGCCCGGAATCCATGTGAAGCAACCCGGCGATGAGCGAACAATCGGCCCGCGCCACCGGATCGGCGCATCCGGGAACCAGCGGCTCGACGGAAGCGATGAGGCCCATGGCCTTGGGCGGATCGTCCCGCCTGAAGCCCAGGGCCAGGTAGGAAATCACCGCGATCCGGTCGGCCACCTCGAGATTGTCCGCGGCCACCGGTTCCAGCACGCGGCGGATGGCCTGGAACTCGCCGCTGATGATGAGCGCCCTGCAAAGCAGGAGTTTCCGGCCGATGTCCAAGCCGGCGGAGTTCCCAGCGGCGCGGCGCAGTTCCTCGATGCCGGAGTTGAGCATCTCGAGCGCGTGTTGGCCGTGGAATGGCATGGGGCGGTTTCCGTCGGTTGCCGGGCTGGATCATATCAGCTTCCAGTCGAGTGAGCCGATCAGTTCGGATGCCTGGACGGGCCGATCCTGGTCGATCAGTCGGAGTCCGTGGGCCAAATGGCCCAGCAACGCCTCCGGCGGCGTTCCCGAGG
>JAGWVO010000496.1 GCA_018970845.1 Planctomycetota bacterium | reverse complement strand
TTCGCGCATTATTTCAAGAATGGCATTTCGATCCTCAAAAGAAAGATGCTGATACTGCCCGTTATCCTTTTTGCGCGACAAGATCTCCCAAAGTCTCAGATAGATGCGATTCTTGGCCTCGGATGGCAAACCGTCGAACAATTCCGAATACACGACATAACTCATAGGGTATTGAAACATTCTTGTCCTTAGGTCGAAAATCCTAAGGCTGCGGCCCTTGGAATCAAAGGGCCCGCGCGCCTCAAAGGTTTTAGCAAAGTCCGATGCGCCAATCACTTTTCCAGACAACTTGGCTTCACCGGAAAACAGAAGATATTCCACGACTGGTTCACAAGCCCTTTCAATCCGTCTTGCGATGCCTTCGCTCCTGTAGTTCGCGGGGGAACCCGTCAGGCGGTTCACCTCGGCCTGCTCCGCCAAGGCGATGCGTGTAAGGTAGTTGGCGCGAACAAGACGGTTTTGGGCCTCCAACTGATGCTCCAAAACCATGAGGGCGACGATGTCACTCCCGGGTTCGAGATAGTCCGAACCTTTGATGAATTTCTCCAACGCGATGGTGTTGCCTTTGTCGGGAATGCCGGCCTCAAAGCGGCTATTGAAAAACCTGTTTCCCATGTGGCGGTGGTTTCCGCTGCTTCCTGTCACATACCATCCGCCCCATCGTTCTTCCAAGGGCGTCGCATGATCGACACGCCTGGAGCCACGGGATAATAGCAATTCGCCAGTCTGGTCCGTGGCAACAGATCGAATCAAATGGCCAGGAAAACCATGCGTTGCTGATGCGCCATGGCAAATGAGGCAACGCTCAGTTTCCCGCTTAAACAAGGGCCGGTCGGATATCTCCTGATCGAGGGTGTAAAAGACCGTTCCCAGGTTTCTATCGGCTGCCGTTATCTCAAGAACATCCCCCGATTGGCAGAATCCAATTGCCACATGGTCATTGAAATAAACGGCGCGCGGTTTGCTTGGAGTGATTCGTTGTCTCTGAAGGCTTGTCTTGGAAAAAACGAGGACTTGGGAATTTCGCGAAATCCCTAGCGCCTCCAACAAGGAAGGAAGATACCCATACCCGACATGGTATTTCAGATTCAGTTCCTGCTTATTCATCCTGACCGAAAGAGATGCGATGCTATCGGTTGGCTGGGAGTCGGCGTATCGAATCGGCGGGCGATCATGATCATCGGCTGCGGTGAATGAAGCTGACAAGGCTATAACAATGGCAACCATGGTTTCTTTTATCATGAATCACCGACACCGATATTTTATGGATATAATTATCTTCTTTTAGGAATATTTATCCAGCCTACTTCCAAAGTCTCGCAGCCTGTCCCATCGTCATCCACACGCCCCACGCAAGTGGAATGACAGCCATGGCCCAGAGGGTACCGACTACAATTTTCGAACTTGGCTTTCCTGACTCGGTTTCGCGATCATTCTTACCGTGATTGCATCCTGTGACATCAACCGTACGAGCGCTTTCTTCTGTGGTGAAAAGGCTCCGGGAAACCGGACGAACAAGGAGATTCAAGGCAAATCCCGCAACCATTAACCCCGCCATCACGCGCAGAATCAAATCGTAGCCATCGCTTTTGGGCACACCCGACCGTAATTGCGCCTCATTAATGTAATTGACCAATCCCGGGCCAAGAACTCCAGCGACCGACCAGGCGGTAAGCAATCTTCCGTGTATCGCGCCCACCATGCGCGCCCCGAACAAATCAGCGAGATAAGCGGGGATGGTCGCAAATCCTCCACCATACATAGTCAAAATAATGCAAAAGGTAGTGACAAAAGCGCCCACGCCAGCCGACTTTCCAATCGCCGGGGCAACGCAGTATAAGATAGACCCTAAAATAAAGAAAATGGTGTACGTGTTTTGCCTGCCGATCGAATCGGAAATCGATGCCCAGAAGAACCTTCCCGCGATGTTGAACAGGCTCAGCAATCCAGTGAACCCCGCGGCTACCGTTCCAATTTGAACCAACTGATCCCTCGACAATTGGTCGATCGACGCGTTGAAACCCAGCAACCTTCCGCCAAACATTTCCTGGATCATGGGTGAAGCCATGCCAATCACCCCAATCCCGGCGGTGACATTCAGGCACAATACCGCCCAGAGCAGCCAGAACTGGACCGTTTTGAATGCCACATCGACCGGGACATATGAAACATCAAACAAATCAGGAAAAATGGCCTGATTCCGCGAACCGGCATTCGGTTGCCATTGTGGCGGCGGGACCCGATACGCAATCGATCCGATAGTCATGAAAACGCCATATATGCCGGCCATGGCTAGAAGTGTCTCCCAAACCCCGACGGAAACGGGGGACGCGAAGCGACGCATCAGCAGGTCGGCAAGCGGCGATCCGATCATCGCGCCTCCCCCGAACCCCATGATGGCCATTCCGGTGGCCATTCCCCTCCTGTCTGGAAACCACTTTAATAGGGTGGAAACAGGTGAAATATACCCTAATCCGAGGCCGATCCCGCCTATCACGCCCGTTCCAAGCCACAAGAGCCACAGTTGATGTAAGTAAATCCCCATGGCGCCAATCGCCATGCCGCCACACCACAACACCATCGCCGCCAGGCCAGCTTTCCGCGGCCCGGCATGTTCCAGCCAATTACCGAACATGGCTGCGCTGGAGCCCAAAAACACG
>JAGWVO010000032.1 GCA_018970845.1 Planctomycetota bacterium | reverse complement strand
GGTGTGAGGTATTTGGAACCCGGCGCCTGCCGGCGCTCGGCTCCATTACCAGGGTTTGGGAGCCGGGCGTCACCAGGTGCCGGGGTTCTGGATGGAATAAACGGTGCATCGGCTTTGGGTGTTGTCATCCCATGGCTGCCCGGTTCCACGGGCTGACTGTCATGCGGAATCCCGCCAAAGTTGATGCATCATCATTTCTGGATTAAAAGGGAAGTGTGCCGTTGGCCAAGCAGGCCGGAAGCCAAAGCCCATGAGCGCCCAGGAAAACATTCATCCGGCCACCTTGCCGACACCCGTCAGCGACAATCCCGATCATCAGACCTCGGAATCCAGGCAGACGCTCGAGCAAACCGAATGGTCCGGTGTTCCCTCGTTTCACTCTCCCATACCGGGCTACCGGTTGAAGCCTGAAATCGCCAGGGGAGGCATGGGAATCGTCTACGCCGCCGATTGCCTCACCTTTGGCCGGGAGGTGGCCATCAAGGTGATGAAGCCGCACATGTCGGTGGCGGTTTTCAATCGGGAGGCGCGCATCACGGCCCGGTTGCCGCACCCGGGCATTCCCCCCGTGCATGCCCTCGGCGCGCTGGCGGGCGGCCAGCCCTACCTCGTGATGAAGCTGATCCGCGGCGAAACCCTCGAGCGCATCCTCAAAAAATCATCGGACCTGACGGGTGCGCGGGGCCGGTTGTTGGCGGCATTCGAGCAGATTTGCCAGGCCGTCGGCTACGCCCACTCCAAGGGAATCATCCACCGCGACCTGAAGCCTTCGAATGTGATGGTCGGCGCGTTCGGTGAAGTGCAGGTGATGGACTGGGGGTTGGCCAAGGAGGTGTCTGGTAGCGATGAACCTGGCGCCGAATCGGTCGAGCCCGAACCGGGACTGACGGTGGCGGGCCAGTTGAAGGGCACGCCGGCCTACATGGCGCCCGAGCAGGCGAGGGGCGAGGAGGTGAACGCCCGCGCCGATGTTTTCGCGCTGGGCGGAATTCTGGCCGCCATCCTCACGGGGCATCCCCCCTTCGAGGGAAGCAGCGTCATGGACACCGTGGCGCGGGCCGCCCGTTGCGACCTGGGCGAGACCATGGAGAGGCTCGACGGGTGCGGAGCCGATCCCGAACTTGTGGATCTCTGCGGGCGTTGCCTGTCCGAGGAGCCGTCCGATCGCCCCGCCGATGGTTCGGAACTCGCATCGATCGTGGCGGGCTACCGCGCTGAGGTCGAAAAGCGGCTGATCCAGGCGGAAAGGGAACGGGCCGCCCATGAGGCCATGTCGCGGGAGCAGGAAAACACCCGCCGGGAGGCCGAGGAAAAGCTGGCGGAAAGGATCGCCCGCAAGCGCACCCAACTCGCGCTCGCGAGCGCGGTCGCCCTGTTGGCCCTCGCGGGAGTGTTTGGACGGGCGGTTTGGTTGCTGTGGGCGAAAGCCGACAAAAACCACAAGGAAGCCGCCGCGGCGCACATCGTGGCCGAGGAATCCAAGGCGAGAATCGAGGTGTTTGAGTACGGCGGGACGATCAGGCTGGCCCACCAGGAATGGCGCGACGGCCGGAACGAAATCATGCAGAATTTGCTCAACCGTACCGATTCCGCGTTGAGGGGCTGGGAATGGCGGTACCTCAACCGGCTCAACGAATCGTCAAGGCATGTCCTCAAGGGACACGCCGGGTTCGTTGTCGCGGCGGCCTTGAGCGAGGATGCCTCGCGCGCCGTGACCGGAAGCGAGGACGAGACGGCCAAGATATGGGATGTGAACAGCGGCAAGGAGATTCTCGCCCTGAAGGGGCACAAGGGCGGGGTGAACGCCGTGGGCTTCAGCCGCGACGGCAGGTTCGTGGTCACCGGAAGCGGGGATTTCGGACAGCCGGGGCAGGCGAAAATTTGGGATTCAAAAAAGGGCGGGGAGATCCTTTCGCTCAGCGGCCACAAGAACTCGATCAAGGCGGCATCGTTCAGCCATGATGGCGGCAAGGTGGTGACCGGAAGCCGGGACCAGACCGCCAAGGTCTGGGACGCGGTCTCCGGCGCCAACCTCCTCACACTTACCGGGCACAAGGCCGGCATCACCGCGGCGTCTTTCAGCCGGGATGGCGGGCGCATCGTGACGGGAAGCATGGACGGCACCGCCAGGATATGGGACGCGGCGACCGGAACGACCCTTCTGACCTTGGAGGGGCACGCCGAGCAGGTGCTGTCCGCGTGCTTCAGCGGCGATGGCGCGCGCGTGGCGACGGGAAGCCTCGACCACAAGGCCAAGCTGTGGGACGCCGCAACGGGCATGGAGTTGCTCAGCCTCGACGGCCATGCCGGAGGGGTGGCCTCGATTGCCTTCAGCGCCGATGGCAAAAGACTGGTGACCGGAAGTTTCGACCACAAGGCCAAGCTGTGGGACGCCGTCACGGGCATCGAGTTGCTCAACCTCGAGGGCCATGAGGGGGAAGTGCGGGCCGCCTGCTTTTCGGGGGATGGCAAGCGCGTTCTCACGGGAAGTTCCGACAGGACGGCGCGGGTCTGGCTTGTGGACCCGGGTGATGGCGTGCATGCCATGCGGGCGCATGACGGGGGATTGGGTGGCGTCGTTCAAAATGGCAGCGGCAGCCGGTTGGCCACCCTCGGCATCGACAAGACGGCCCGGGTTTGGAACGCGGCGACGGGCCGGCAGGTGTTCCCAATATCCGTTAGCGGCGGCGGCATCAACGGCGTCTCATTCAGCAATGACGGAACCCGAATCGTCACGGCTGGTGACGACGCGATGGCCCGGGTTTGGGATGCGACAACCGGTATGGAGCGACTGTCGCTGCAAGGCCACCGGGGCCCCGCGCGCGCTGCCGCGTTCAGTCCCGACGGCTCGCGAATCGCCACCGGCGGTGATGACAAGGCGCTGAAAATCTGGGACGCGGTGTCGGGCAAGGAGTTGCTCAGCATTGTTTGCGACGACATCCCGTCGCGCTTGTTGGCGTTCAGTCCGGACGGCTCGCGGATCATGGTTTTGGGCGCCCGCGGTGATCACCCGACGGTTTTGGACAGCCGGACCGGTGAAAGAATCGTCGATCTCGCGGGGCATGCGGGCCCTGTTTTGGCGGCGGCGTTCAGCATGGATGGCTCGCGGATCGTGACGGGTGGCGAGGACAACTCGGCCAGGGTGTGGAGTTCTGCGACGGGGGCGGAGATGCTGGCCCTGCGCGGCAACATCCGGGCCGTGAGCGCCGTGGCCTTCAGCGCCGATGGCGCGCGGATTCTCACCGGTTCGATGGATGGCGCCGCGAAGCTTTGGGATGCCAGGACAGGCGCTGAACTCATGACGCTGGTGAAGTTGGATGGGCGAATCGCCGGGGTGCTTTTCAGCCACAACGAAGAGCGGATTGTCGTGGCGAGCGATTCGGGGACCGTGAAGTTCTTCAATTCCGGACGGAACCCGTCGAGCCAACGCGTCGTCCTTGACGGTTCGCACGACCCGTGAAAACCCCAAAAGCCCCGGGTGCGGGACGGCTGGTTACGCCTTCATCCCATGCCATCCCCGGGATGAATTGGCACAAATGGCAAGCGCGACCTTCGCGGAGCCGAGGGTTAAGAAAATCCAATTATTTAATATAATTTATTGGAGATTTTTGTAGTTGGTAATTCTTGATTTAATGGAATCCATCAGACTCCAAGATTTTGGCGGGGGCATGAACATGCAGGGGTCCGGGCGCCGTCAGGCGCCGGGTTCTGGATGATGCGGTCCTGCGGGAATTTGGCGGGCGGCCCTGTCGCCAAGCGCGAGGCCCGCGAGGGCGGCAAGGGGCATCAGCGCCTTGAACCATGAGGCGTATGGCAGCATTGCCAGGTTGAAGGCCAGCGCCACCATAACAAGCAGCGAAACCATGGCCGCGGGAATACGGCCGCCTAGAGCGCCCGCCACCCATGCCGCCACGAACGCCGTCGTCGCCCACATTGGCACCACCGTCGCCAGCACCCAGGCGGGATAGTCCGCCACATGGGCGCAAACGGCCTCCATGGAATGGGCCGATTCTGGCGGCATGGGATGGACCTTGTCACTGTACATTTCAACGAGAATCACCAAAACAAAAGCCGAAGCGGCGCCCGCCATGAATCCGGCGATCCCCTGCCACGCCCTCTTTGCCATGTCAAACATCACGCGAAAAAGTTAGTGCGGAAATCCCTTGAGGTCTTCAGGCATCACCGGATTGTCCAAGGAATGTTCGGCGACGAGGCGTTCCTGCAGTGCCTTCAGGCGGGCCGGTTCCTCCACGGCGAGGTTTTTCTTCTCGTAGGGATCGGCGGCGATGTTGTAAAGCTCGGCCTTGCCCTTGGCCGGCCTGATGAGCTTCCAATCTCCCAGGCGAAGCGACCGCGCGCCGCTTTGCATGGCGATGTAGATGGCGCGGTCGGGCGCCTTGGTTTCGGCTCCCGTGAGCCTGTCCCACTGGTTCACCCCGTCCCATTTCGGGTCGGCCGCCGGCTTGCACCCCGTCAGCGCGGCGATCGTGGGGAACCAGTCGACGGCGTGCATGGGCGTTTTCATTTTCCCCGGCTTGAGGGCGCCCGGCCAGTTCGCGAAGGCGCAGACGCGGGTTCCACCCTCGTAAAGGGTGTTCTTCTGGCCGCGGAGCGGGTCGTTCTCGCTGTTGAGGGGGGAGTCGGGCACCTTGCCGACATACGCATTCTTGAGACCTTCAATGCCGCCATTGTCGCTGGTGAAGACGATGAGGGTGTTGGCGCGCTGCCCCGACTTCTCGACCGCGGCCACAAGCTGCCCGATTTTCGCGTCGAGCTGGGAGATCATCGCGGCCATGCGAAGGCGCGATTCGTGCTTGGCCGGGTCCTCGTGGAAACGGGTTCCGGCGTACGGTTTCTTGAATTCCTCGGGCGCATCCACCGGGGTGTGCACGGCGTGGAACGGCACATAGACGAACCAGGGCCCCGCGCCTTGGGAGATGCGCCGTTCGGCCTCGGCGGCCACGAGTTCGGTGGCGTTGCCTTCCTCGTGGAACAGCTTTCCGTCGCGGTGCCAGGTGTCCTCGTACGGGTTGCCCTTGCGGTACTTGTGCGTCCACGGATCGGCGGCGCCGGTGAGCGTGCCGTAGCTTGAATCGAATCCGTAGGCGTTGGGAATCCACTCGGGCCGGGCGCCCAGGTGCCATTTGCCCGCCATGTGGGTCCGGTAGCCCGCGGACTTGAGGGCCGAGGCGATGATCGGCGTGCCCAACGGCATGGCGCGCAAGTTGCTGGGGGCCAGGGCCTGGGGGCCGAAGCGCCCGGGGTACCGGCCGCTCATGAGGGCCGTGCGGGTGGGCGTGCAGACGGGCTGCACATAATGCTGGTCGAGTTCCACGCCCTCGCGGACCAGCTTGTCCATGACGGGCGTCTTGCCGAATCCGCCATGCCAGCCGACATCGCTCCAGCCGAGGTCGTCGGCGACGATGAGCAGGATGTTCGGCCTTGCGGGTGGGATGGGCGCCGGTTGGCCCGCCAGAAGCGACACAAGAACAGCGATCAGCATGAGGGAATCCCCGTGGGCCGTGCCCCCGGCGCGGGGGCCAAGGCCATTCAGCCGACCGGTTGCGGCATGCGGTGGGTGGGAACGGGACGGCCGGGCCGGAAGCTGCGCAGGTTCTCAAGGGCGGCGCGTCCGCCCACGGCACGGGCCGCGGATTCCGCTCCCTGGCGAACCAGCGCCGACAGCGTTTCCGGGTCGACCGCCACGCGGGCGTTGATGACAAGCTCAACCCCGTCCGATCGGGCGCCTGTGGCGTGCGACAATTTCGGATCGGTGCAGTTGCTGATCGAGTTGGCCACGGCCAGCGCGCCGGCGCCCTTCACCGTCACCTTCAGGTGCGCCGTTTCGGCGTCGCGGGCCGAAAGCAGCGCCTGGATCTCGCGGACCAGTCCGATGGCGAGGGCGTCGATGGCAAAGGGGGAATCCGACACCACCGAACCCTGGCTGTTGAGCCAGCCGAGGTCGGCCTCGCCCTGGGCGTAGACATCGTAATCAAGGTCCATGGTCTTGCCGGCGGGGATGATGGAGCCGCCTTCCAAATGGGCCAGCAGGGCATCGAAGCCGGCGCCCGTGCCGGCCGAGACGGGCAGCACCGGCCTGCCGGGGAACTGCTCGTTCACAAGCCTGGTGAGTTCGGCGACTTGGGCGGGGGGAAGTTCGTCGACCCGGTTGACAAGCACCAGGTCGGCTTCCTCGACCTGCTTCTTGAAGATGTAGGCGGCCTGGGGGGAAAACCCGGCCTTTCCATGGTTGCCAAGGATGCGCAGGCCATGGCTGGGTTTCAGGAGGACGGCGTAAGGCGCCACGCGGAGCGGGCGGTTGTAAACCTTTTCCAGCGGCCTGAGCACGGTGGCCACGAGGTCGGTGCAACTGCCGACCGGTTCGGCCAGCACCACATCCGGAAGGGCGTCTCCACCCTCGAGGCCCAGTTTCTCCATCACGCCGGTGAGTTCGTTGAAGTTGCAGCAGAAGCAGGCGCCGGCGACCTCGCCCACCTCGAAACCCTGGGACCGGAGCGTGTGCGTGTCCACCAGGTCGGCGGCCTGGTCGTTGGTGACCACCACGACGCGCTTGCCAATCGACTGGTAATGCCGGGCCAGGCGGCCCACCGTGGTGGTTTTCCCGGCCCCCAGAAACCCGCCCACCATGATGAACAACGGAGTTTTCGGCATGTCGCCACTCCCCAAGGCACGGTTCAGGCTCCCTCGCTACACTCATTCAAGATTACCAACCGGAAAGGCCACGCCATACCCCCATGCCATCGTTGCGCGGGTTTCCCCCCATGTGTTGTCCTTGGGCGACCACGCTTATTCTCGGTTCCATGCCGGGAAACGCGTCGTTGGAAGCCGGGCAGTACTACGCCCATCCGCGCAACGCCTTCTGGCCGATCATGGAAATGGTTTTGGGGATTGATTCCCGCTGGCCCTACGGCAGGCGCGCCGATGAGCTTTCAAGCCGTGGGGTGGCGGTGTGGGATGTCCTTGGCGCTTGCGAAAGGCCAGGCAGCCTGGATTCAAGCATTGTTCCTTCCAGCATGCGGCCCAACGATTTCGCCGAATTTTTCGAGGCGCATGAGCGAATCGCGCGGATCGGCTTCAACGGGGCCACCGCGTTTCGGCTGTACCGGCGGCTTGTGCTTCCGGGCTTGTCCGCCCCGCACGCGGCGATTCCGGTCGCGGTCCTGCCCTCCACCAGTCCGGCGATGGCTGCGATGGGATTGGCCGCCAAGGCGGAAGCCTGGCGGGGCGTTCTCAGGCCCTTGGATGGCTGAGGGCAAGACAACCGCGCGAAATGGGCCTATCCTTTCAAGGACAATCCACTCGATGGGAGAATCGGACGATGGCGGCTGGCGGCAAGTGGCAGGGCGTTTTTCCGGCCGTGACGACTCAGTTCCACAAGGACCTGTCGCTCGACCTCGACGGCTTCTCAAGGCACCTTGAGGCCCTCATCGACTCCGGAGTGGCCGGACTCATCGTCTGCGGTTCGCTCGGCGAGAACCAGTCGCTTGATCCCGAAGAGAAGCGCGCCGTGCTCAAGCGGGCCATCGAGGTGGCCAAGGGCCGGTTGCCCGTGCTGAGCGGCGTGGCGGAAACCAGCACCAAGGCCGCGTGCCGTTATGTCGCCGACGGGGAGAAACTGGGCGCCTCGGGCTACATGGTGATGCCGGCGATGGTTTACAAGGCCGATGCCGCCGAGGCGGAGAATCATTTCCGCAAGGTGGCCGCCGCCACGGGCCTTCCGTGGATGCTTTACAACAACCCCGTGGGCTACACGGTGGACATAACGCCCGGCCAGTTCGAGCGCCTGTCCGACATCCGCAACCTGGTGGCCATCAAGGAAAGTTCCGCCAACACCCGAAGGATCACCGAATTGAGGATCCAGGTGGGCAACCGCTACCAGCTTTTCGTGGGCGTCGACGACCTGGTGCTCGAGTCGTCCATCCTGGGCATCGACGGCTGGGTGGCGGGTTCGGGCATCGCCTTCCCCCGGGAAAACCAGCATTTCTGGAACCTGACGCGGCAAGGGCGGTGGGACGAGGCGCGAACCATGTACCAGTGGTTTTATCCGCTTCTCAAGCTCGACACCCACATCAAGTTCGTCCAGTACATCAAGCTGGCCGTCCATGAGGCCGGGCTTGGCGCCGAGTGGGTGCGGGAGCCCCGGCTGGTTCTTTCCGGCGCGGAGCGGGAAGCGGTGCTCGGGGTGATCCGCAAGGGCATCGCCGAACGGCCCAAGGTTTGAGCCCCCGATGGATTCCATGGCCGCCGGGCGGATCGGGGTTGTCGACTCGCACACGGGAGGCGAGCCCACGCGCGTGGTGACCTGGGGCGGCCCGGACCTGGGCGGCGGCACGGTGGCCGAGCGGGCGGAGCGCCTGGCGCGAGACCACGATCATTTCCGGTCCGCCGTTGTCAACGAGCCCCGCGGGCACGATGTGCTGGTGGGCGCCCTGCTGTGCCCGCCCTCGGATCCCGCATGCGCCGCCGGTGTGATCTTCTTCAACAATGTCGGCCTCCTTGGCATGTGCGGCCACGGAACCATCGGCCTCGTGGCGACGCTGGCGCACCTGGGCCGGATGGGGACGGGCGTGCACCGCCTCGAGACGCCCGTGGGGGTGGTCGAGGCGGCGCTCTCGCCCGGAGGCACCGTGGAGGTCCGCAATGTCCCCAGTTGGCGGGCCGCCAAGGGGGTGTCCGCGCGGCTGGATGACGGCCGCCGGGTTTCAGGGGACATCGCCTGGGGCGGCAACTGGTTCTTCATCACGGAAAACCACGGGGAGGCGCTCGAGTTGGCGCGAGTCCGGGAACTTTCCTCCCTGGCCACCCTGATCAGGCGGGCCCTCAACGACTCGGGACACCCCGAGGTCGACCATGTGGAACTGGTCGGCCCCGGTGGCGAGGGCGCCAATGCCCGCAACTTCGTGCTCTGCCCCGGCCTGGCCTACGACCGCTCTCCCTGCGGCACGGGCACCAGCGCCAAGCTGGCCTGCCTCGCCGCGGACGGCAAGCTGGCGCCCGGCGAGCGCTGGGTGCAGGAAAGCATCCTGGGCAGCCGCTTCGTCGGCCGATACGAGCCTGCGGCCGACGGCAAGTCAGTCATCCCGTTCATCGCGGGATCCGCCCATGTCACCTCGGAGTCCACGCTGATCCTGGATCCGGGCGATCCGTTTCTCTGGGGCATCCGCCCTGTTTCCTGATGCGAGGCGGTGACCGGGCATGGCGCGACGCGTGTTGGTGTTGGGGGCGGGAATCATCGGCCTGTCGTCGGCCTGGCACGCCCTCATGAGGGGATTCGAGGTCACCGTGGTCGACCGCGGCGATTCCCCGAGGGACGGTTGCTCCTTCGGCAACGCCGGCATGGTGGTGCCCAGCCACTTCATTCCGCTCGCCGCCCCCGGGGTGGTCTGGCAGGGCCTCAAGTGGATGTGGAATCCCGAGTCGCCTTTCTACATCCGGCCCCGGTTGTCCCCGAGCCTTCTGGCTTGGGGATGGCGTTTCTGGCGGGCTTCCTCGGCGAGGCGGGTGGAGGCGGCCGCCCCGGTCTTGCGTGACCTGAACCTGGCCAGCCGCGACCTCTATGGCCAATGGGCCGCCGACGCCGCCAGCGGGCCGGGCGACTTCGGCCTTGAGAGAAATGGCCTGCTGATGCTGTGCCGCACCGGCGCCGGTTTCGAGGAGGAGGCGCGCTTCGCCGAGCGCGCCAACGCACTGGGCGTGCCCGCGCGGGTGCTGGACGCCGCGGGGGCGCGGGCCATGGAACCCGGTCTGGAATTGGATGTTGAAGGCGCGGTTTTTTTCCCCAAGGACGCCCACCTCGACCCGAATCGCCTGATGGCGGGATTGGAAAGCCGCTGCCGGGCCATGGGCGCCGAATTCCATTTCCGGACCGAGGTGGCCGGGTTCGGGCGAGACGGCGGCCGGCTGAGGAGCGTGATCACCCCCGGAGGGGAATTGGAGGCCGACCAAGTGGTGCTGGCGGCCGGGTCATGGTCGCCGTTGGTGGCCCGTAACCTGGGCCTCGGGTTGCCGATGCAGGCGGGCAAGGGCTACAGCCTCACGCTTGAAAAACCACGAAAGCGGCTCTCATTCTGCTCCATCCTCACCGAGGCCCGCGTGGCGGTCACCCCCATGGGCGGCAGGCTGCGCGTCGGCGGCACCATGGAGATTTCCGGCCTGGACGAGAGCGTGGCCCAGTCACGAGTCAGGGGAATCGTGCGCTCGTTCTGCGGCTACTATCCCGACTTCACGGAGTCGGATTTTTCGTCGATCGAGCCGTGGCGAGGCCTCAGGCCCTGCACGCCCGACGGCCTGCCCTACCTGGGCCGCAGCCGCAAGGTGACCAACCTCGTGGTGGCCACCGGCCACGCCATGATGGGGCTGAGCCTCGGCCCCGTGACCGGAAAGATCGTGGGGGAACTTCTCGACAACGCGCCGCCGTCGATCGACATCCGCCTGCTGGACCCGCAGCGCTACGGGTGAGCCGCGGCCTTGCGGCGCTTCTGGTTGCCGCGGCGGAGGGTGTAGCCCTGCCATGCGGGATCGTTGCTCACCCGCCAGACCTTGCCGTCGCGGAGGTAGAGCCTGTTCATTTCCTCGAGGTTCAGCGGGCGGGCCCCCAGGCGGCCGAAGACTGCCAACTGGTTGCCGGCCTCGTCGACGGCGCGGTCGCGGTCGATTCCCTTGGCGATGCAGAGGGCGTGGCCGCCCAGCTTCATCTTGTAGTTCGAGACGAGCATCGGGACGGGCCTGGGGCTGAAGCCCGCCGACCCGGGAGTGTCGGGCGTGGTGAGCTGGAGCACCCTCAGGCCGTTCTTGCCATCGGCGACATAGCCGAACTGGCTGGGGTAGGTCGCGCCCAGCTTGATGTCGTGGGCGTCGTTGATGCGGCCGTCGGCGTCGTAAACCTGGTCCACCTTGGCCTGCTCGGGATTTTGGATGTCAAGGATCGCGATTCCACGGTGGCCCGCCGCCGCGAACAGGTAGGTGCGCGCGGCGTAAAGCGATTTCAATCCGGGGAAGGGCAGCGTGGATACCGGCCGCGGTTCGGCGGGGTTGGAGAGGTCGAGCGTGACCAGCGCGTGGTCATCGGCCACGAATCCGTAGCGGCCCTGGGTGGCCATGGCGCGCGGCCGTCCGACCGAAGGGCCGCCCAGCACCTGGGTCACCTTGGGCTCCTTGGGGTTGGACAGGTCGATCGTCACCAACCCGGCGTCGCAGCCGATGTGCGCGTGCGTGCCGTGGAAGGTGATGCTGTCGGCCCCCGCGAGGATGTTGCCGGGATTGAACACCACATCCTTCTTGAGGAAGTTGTTGAGCGGGTCGCCGTCGAGCAGGGTTCCCGCGCCCACCATGACCAGCCCCTCGTGCTTGTCGGTGACATAGATGAAGGCGTACATCGGGTGGACGGGATTTTCCTGGTTCTCGGGGAAATGCTTGCGCGTGGGGTCGGGCGCGATGGTGGTGGGCGCCGCCACCGAGGTGGCGAACCGCGTGCGCACGAAGAACTTCTGCCCCAGGGGGGAAACCGGCGCCGTGAACATCCGCTCGGAGAAGCCCTTGTGGTCGGTGAACGAGATGTCGAAGACGCGCAGGCCCATCTCCCCGCAGGCGGCGTAGAGGTATTCCCCGCGGGCCTGCAGCGACAGCACCTCGGGCAGCTTGCCGGGCATGAGGACAGGTTCGCTGATGTCGCGGCCGGGATGCTCGAAGGCGACCTTGAGCTGCCCCTGGTTGCGCTCGACATGCTCGCGGTATTCCTCGGGGTAGGCCAGCCTGTGGAGGTTGCTGCCGATGACGGCCTGGGGTTCCTGGGTTTCGGTGACGGGCACGGCGTAGAAGCCGTGCCGGCCGGCGCCCACCCAGCAGTACTTGCCGATGAAGTTCGTGTATCCCGTGCCGAGCATCATGAGCTGGGTGAGCAGGGCGTTGTTGTCGTTGGCTTCCGAGACATGGCACGCGGTGCACTCGCGCGTGGCCCTGCCGGAGAAGGTGTGGGGCACGTTGGTGGAGAACGCGATGCCGCTCATCCCCTCGGCGGAGATCGTCTGCTGCTGGTAATAGATGGATTCGCGGTTGCTGTTGTAGCTGGTCACATGGATGGCGCAGGAGCTGCGCGACGGCCCGATCTTGTTGCCGGTGACATTCCCGTCGCGCGCCAGCATGAACACGTCGTCCCTCAGGGTTTGCCAGTTGTAGGCCGTGTAGTTCTTGGAGACGGTGCCCTCGTTGTGGAGCTGGGGCATCTTCATGTTGGCCTTCTGCGGCAGGTGGCAGCCGTAGCAGGTCGGGTTCCAGGAGCTGTGGCAGGCGATGCAGCTCATGTTGGAGTTGGAATGGGCGCAATTTTCCGAGCCGTCGGGCCGCCTGGCGACCTCGCCCCAGACCATCTTGCCGTCCTCCACCCTTACGGTTTTCGCCAGCGCGCTCTTGGCGTTGTAATGCTCGCTTCGCGGGTCGATGGTGTCGCGCGTCTGCACGACCTCCCAGACCAGGTCGCGCTCCACCATGCTGCGCTGGTAGACGCGGTTGCCGCGGCGCTCGAAGCGCGGCTTGCCCGAGGGCGTGCGCAGGGCCGTCAGGTCGCGGCCCGAGAGCGGGTTGGCCGGGTCGGGCGGCTGGACATCGGGGTTTGATGTGTAGCTGGCCGGGCCCGAGGTGCGCAGCCTGGCCACCTCGGAGTTCGTGCCGTGGCAATCGACGCAGGCGATCTCCACCGCCGCGCGAACCTCCATCTGCAGCCGGGTGTTGCCGTGCATGTCCTGCACGAAGTGGCAGTCGACGCAGTGCATCCCCTTTTCCACATGGATGTCCACCAGGTGCATCGGCAGCCCGGCGCGCTTGTGGGCGTCCTCGGCGTCGCGTTCCTTGCGCGACTTGGCCAGGTAGGCGTTGTCAGGGGTTTCCGCGTGCCTTGTCTGCAGTTCGCGCACCACCTCGACCCCGCGCTTGAGGTTGGCCCCGGAGGTGTCGGCCACCGGCTTGCCGTTGTAGTCGATGAGGTTGCCCTTGTGGTCGCGGCGGAACACGGCGCGGAACACCCATCCGTGGCTGTGGAAGTCGGCGAACTGCCCGTTGCGGAGCTGGCCGTTCAGGTCGGTCAGGTTGGCGAGGAACTCGGGATCCGACCAGTTGCCCCGCCTGCCGCTTTCCTCGGGATTGGCCATGCTGGCCCGCACGAGTTCCTGGGCGGGCTTCCTCGGCTGGTTGGGCGGGTACATCATGTCGCCGTCGCTCTCGAGGTCCCACCACATGTAGCCCAGGTAGCTGTTCATCACCGTGGTGCCCGGGTGGACATGGCAGGTCATGCACTGGCTGGTGGGAACGGAGTTGCCCTTGGCGAAGCGGTGCTGGATGGGGTGGCCCGACTCCTCCTTGTTGATGGTGGGATCGGGCTTCACGCCGTCGAACTCCTCATTGGCCGCCCGGCCGCGGTTGCCGAATTTGGCGTAGGGGCCCGAGTGGATCGGACTGCGGTCGTTGGCGTAGACCACATGGCAGGCGATGCAACCGCTCGCGCGGTAGTCGCCTGGTTGCTCGTTGGTGCCCATGAAGTTCAGGGTCGGGTCGAAGAGCCTTGTCTTGTTGAGGGACACCCACACCGGGTCGGTGCGGTTCTCGGTGCCTAATCCACGGGTGCTGAGGCGCTCGAGGAACGGCCGGCCCGGGTCGGCGAACCTGTCGGGAATGCCGACCTCGGGTCGGATCTTTCCACCCCGTTCGAAGATTCTCAGGATGTTGGATGGCTGGGAAATCTCGAATCGGAACGGCGGGTCAAGGTAGGGAATCACGCCGCGCGCCGTCTCGAACGGGGTTGGCGGCGGGTTGGTTTGCGCCCTCAGGGGCGTGCCCCGCATGGAGTAGAACTCGCCATGCCGGGGAACCTTGTAGGGCACCGCCCCGTTGTTGTAGAGCGCCGCGCCCCACAGCATGCATGAGTGGGTCATCATGCTCTTGCGCGACTGCTCCACGATGTTGCCGTGGCAGTTGGTCGTCCCGCAACTGACATGGGCCACGCGGAAGTCGCCGGGGTTCACGAAGCGCACGAAGTCGGGCGACTCGCGGTTGAGCAGCGTGTAGGACCTCACCGGGTTCGACGAGTTGCGCCAGGCGGTCGGGTACTTGGCGGGCGGCGCCGCGGGGCATCCGCCGGGACCACCGGCGGGCCTGCCACCCCGGAACACCCCGGGCGTTGGATTGACGACATGGCGGTTGCCGCCATGGCAGTCGGTGCACCCCAGCCGGATCGATGGCTTGCAGTGCGGATCCTGCGCGTCGATGTGGCAGGAAAGGCAGCTATCGCTCTTGAGGGCCACCGACTCCTCGGACTGCTTGTTGAGGTCGACGCCTTCCAGTTCCGGCGGCATCGGGAACGGCACATTCGGAAGCCGTTCGAGCGGCGTTGTGTCCAGGGCGATCACCTCGGAGGGCAACCGCCGGGGTCGGCCCGGATCCTGGGCGCTGGCCGGCACGACCACTGAAACGGCCATGATGAGGCCCCCGGCGGCCAGCAACAGGCCCGTGCATGGGGCAAGAATTCTCGCAAATCCTGCGATCACAAGGTTTTGGGGCTGCCGGGGCATGGTGAGCCGACCTCCAATGCGATGGCCATTGCCTTGAGGCGATAAGTTCCCGGGCCTGTTGAAATCAAGGTTGTTGGCTTGAAAATGAAGGCGTGGAGATCCTTCAGGGGCCCCGCCAGCGCGGCTTTCCTTAAGGTGCCGTAGCCAAAACGCCCGCCCTGCGTTACCTTGATATATTCTGGAATTGGACTCGATCGCTTGGAGTTCGGTCATGTACGCCGTGGTGGAAGACGGATCAAAGCAGTACATCCTCAAGCAGGGCGATGTTGTTCGCCTCGACTACCGCCAGCTTGAGCCGGGTGAAACCGAGGAACTCAAGAATGTGCTGCTTCTGAAGGATGAATCGAAGATCACCGTCGGCCAACCCACCGTCGAGGGTGCCCGCGTTCTCGTGACGGTTGTCGACCACCCGTCCGTGAAGACCACCATGATGAAGTACAAGCGGCGAAAGAATTACCACCGCCGCAAGGGCCACAGGCAGTATTACACCTCCGTCCGAGTCGACAACATCCTGCTCCCCGGACAGTCAGCCCCCGCCAAGGCCTGATTCCTTCGGCTTGATCGTATCTCGCCCGGTCGCTTAGGCTTTCAGCGCGGGTCGCCATGGATTGGCTGACCCCCTCAGGCGCATGGAAGCCCCATCATGATGCTCCGCACTGGCGGGTTGGTTGTTTTGTGTTGTGGATTTGCCTGTTTCGGCTCGGCAGTTCATGCCCAGTCTCCCCTACCCGTTGGCGTGCCACCACTTTCGTTACCGGGGCTTTCGGCGCCACCTACACCCCCCAGCTTGCCTGGCTCGCTTTTGCCAGTCGATGCACGCCAACCGGTTGGGAATGTGCGCGCGACGCCTGCCACGGCCGCCTGGGCCAGGCAGTTGGAGCAGGATCCCCGCGCCCTGTCGCCGCTGGCGAACCAAGTGCTTCAGGCATCCAGGCGCGGCTGTGATTGGTTGGTGAGGGCGAACACGACCAAGGGGATTTTCACGAGCGGAATCGATCCGGCGACAGCCACGGAACCCCCGGCGACGCCCATGGGGCAGGTGAAGGCCGCCTGGTCGTTGGCCCGCGCCTCCGCCGCGTTCGGGGATGAGCGTTATGAAATGCGCGCCTTGCAGGCCATTTTGGCCTGTCTGGAGGAAACCCTGGAGGAAGCGGGAGATCCGCAGGCTCGCCATACCGCCGCGCCTTCGGTTGTGATATCCCGCCCAGCCGGGACGGCATGCCTTTTGGCGGCCATCTGCGCCTTGGAAAAACCACCCGCCGAACTTTTAGACAAGGCCGACCAAATGGCCCGTTACCTTTCGAAACCCGCCGTGCTGGCCGCCATGGCCGCGGCCTCGAAAGTGGAACCATCAACGCCCTTCCTCGCTGCGCATGCGTTGCTTAGTTCCAACCGGCATCGCCCCGCCTCCTGGAAATTGGATGCCGCGCGGGCCGCGGTTGGCGTTCAGGTGCCTGCCGAGCAGCAGGCGGGCGCGGCGGCTTGGATGCTGATGGCCACATCCGATTTGGCCAAGCATGATTCCGCCGCGTCTCAACGAGTCGGTTCGCTGGCGCAATCGCTGATATCGAGGCAAATGGACAAGGTTGATGCCCGCCATCCGGGATGGTTTGGCGGGTGGAGTTCGGGCCGAACCCTGGCGAATGGGGAGTTGGAGGCCCCGACCTGCGTCGCATCAGCCGAAGCGATTTGGGCACTGGCGGAAGCCGCCACCGTGGCCAGGCAGGAAGGGGACCTGAACCTTCATCAAAAACTCAAGGATGGGATGGATCGGGGCAGTCAGTTTCTTTTGCAGCTGCAACTGACGGATGCCAATACCCAGCACTTCGCCGAGTGGTTCAGGCCGAAACTTGCCGGCGGTTTTCGACCCGGCCCC
>JAGWVO010000495.1 GCA_018970845.1 Planctomycetota bacterium | reverse complement strand
CTGAATCCACGGGCAGGCAGGCCATGGACGGTGCCATGGATGCCACACTCCGCAATCGCGGCTTTCACATTCGCGGCTTCGGACACCAATTCGATGGTCCATGAGGCGTTCCATGATGCTCCCTGGTCAAGCACCGGAACTCGACCCCGCGATCGCTCAAACGCCTTGAAATTCGGGAAACCCGTCGCTGGTTCCAGGCCCGTGACATAGCCGTCCTCCAAGGCGCCTGAATTTTTCCAGAGGGTGAAAAACGGAAGGCTCGCGACGGGAAACCGTACCACGATCGCGGCGTTTCCATCGGCTTTTTCAAGCACGGCCAAGCCTTGGCCATTTTCATCCCCGCGGGGATGAAAAAGGTAGACCTGCTCCGCGAAGCCGGTTTCCGGAGGGCCATAGGTTTGCCAGGAGGAGACGCCTTCGGCGGCCCTGGGGGTTTGTGGCGCCATTTCAGCAAAGCGCACATGGGCCCGGCTTCCCTCGCCAAGAAAGGGAAAGCCGATATTCAAATGGTAAAGAAGCTGGAATTCCGCTGGCCGGGCTCCGAGATTTTCAACCTTGTCCTCAATCCGAAGAACGAGGGAACCGGGTTCAATGAAGTATGTCGTGGTGAGCCTGAGGCAGGAATCAAAGAGCGAGCATTCGTCGACAACTCCCCGAAGACCGATTCGCGGTCGGGGCCCGGTCTCGACGATCGCCTCGAGTTTCCATGCAGGAATGTTCGCGATCCGCCCATGGAGTGTGATTTCACCGCCATTGTCATCCTTGCCGGGTGGGCCATTGGCCGCCAGGCCGCAGCGGCAAAGAAGTTCGTCGAAACCGTCAAGCCAACCAATCCCGCCCCTACGATGCGCGTTGACAAGGCCGGGATGGACTGGGCCGGAACGGACAGGTGATTTCCAACCCAATGCCTGGCCGGCGCCCTCGGCCCGCCAAATTCCCATCCCCCTGCCGGGAAGGATGGTTGCTGAAATGGCGCCCGAGTCGACTTGCGCCACGGTCATGCCTCCGGCAAGTCCCTGATGGCAAGGCCCGCCAGAGACAGACCATGCGCCGGGCACCCCGCCATGGGTTGACGAGTCGATTTTGAACCCGGCGCCGCTGACCGGCAAGGGAATGATTTGGGCGGTCACGATGCCTCAGGCTCCTTCCTGGCAGGTGTGGCATCGTCGGCGCCGTGCATCATGGCCGCGACGATTTTCGCGAACAGCAGGAGAATGATCGCCGCGGCAGCCAAGGTGGCCCCCGTGTATCCAAAGTAGGGGACAGGCGGAACGACCGAGTAGAGTTCGCCCAGGGCGCCTGCGGCATAGTTGCCGAAGGCGCTGACCAGCAGCCACATCCCCATGAGTACGGTGGCGTATTTGGCGGGTGCCAGCTTGCTTGTCATGGACAAACCGACGGGGGAAAGACACAATTCTCCCAATGTGGCGAGAAGGTAGCAGAGGAAAAGCCACCATGCTGAAACCTTGAATCCGGCTGATTCGATCATGATGGAATCGAGTGCATGGCGCCATTCGGGGGCGCCAGCGGCGACGAGCAGCGCCTTGATGTCCCGATCCGCAAGCTTGGCCTTGATGGTCAGCGTCCTGGTGGCCGGGTCGTACGCGGCCTTGGATGGGCTCCATCCGGTGTAGCGCAGGTCGAGTTGCCTGACCGATTCATCAACCGTTACCGAAATCTCCTTCGGCGCGTTGTCGGCGGCAAGGGTTGCGCGGGCGGCCGCCAAGGCCTGGCGGAAGGGGGCGGGGGCGCTGGCCGCAACAAGACGATCGCGTTCGATGTCAGGAAAAACCCCTGTGGACCTGAGGTTTCCGCCCGCGAACACCAGCCTGCCCGCGTGGGCGATTTCCTCGCCAGCTTCCGGGTCGGGTTCCCCAGCCAGCCTCTTGCGGGTTTCCTCGCGAACATGAATGGCCCCCGCGGCGTCGAGGCGCAGGCCATCGGTTGCCGGGAGGGCCGACAACGGCGCGGTGGCTGGGCGGTTTTCAGCGATTCCGGCGGCGGTCATCACGAAGAACGAGCAGCCCATCAGGAAAATCCCGAGGACCATCTTGAGCGGGGTGGAAATGCGCCAAACCAGCCACAACCAAGCGAAGAATGGGGCCAGGAGGAAAATGGCAAGGGCGTTGATCGACTGGAACCACGCGGTCGGGACAGGGTTCAGCGTGGATATTTCAGCCTCGCCGGAAGCCGTCTCCTTGGGAAGGAACATCTCGAACACCGAGGCGGCTGAGGCAGGTCCGCCGTCCGGCGTGGCGGGAGCCGATGATTCCTGTGGCGGGAAAGGCGTGGCTGGTGGCGGGCTTTCAGTGAGATAGCGGTTGGTGGTCTTGTCGGCCCAGAGGTTGAGCGCGGTGCCGGCCTGTTCGAAGGCGGCCCAGAAGAACACGGCGAAAAGCCCGATCACCACGATCACAAGCACGCGGTCGCGCGAGGCGCCGGAGACTGTCCATGTGATCCAGCCGACCAACAGGAGCGAGGCACCGCTGATGAGTCCGGGAGCCATTTCCTTGTACTGTCCGGCGAACCCGTTCCAGGCGCCATGGGCGAGCAAGGCAAGGCCGCCAAGACCGACGATGAACGGCGCCACGGCGGAAATCGGGCCGATCGCACTCGGGCGCCCTTCAACGGAGTTGTCCTCGCCTTGTCCGACCTTGCCGGACACCTC
>JAGWVO010000494.1 GCA_018970845.1 Planctomycetota bacterium | reverse complement strand
TTCCTGCTCGTCTTCTGGGCCGGTTCCCGCCTGAGCGGGCAAATCGATTGGCTGGCTATCTTGCTCTTTCTACTCGGTGTCGTGATGCTCCTGATGGAAATCCTGGTCATACCGGGCTTTGGCATCGTGGGCCTCAGCGGCGTTGTCCTGATGCTTTGTGCCGTTGGCTTGGTCGCGTTCGGCCACTGGCCCCGCTCCCAGGGGGAATGGCTCGCTTATGGCCACGCCGTGGCTCCGCTGGGCTGGAGCCTCGCGGGGGCGATCGCCATGGTGGCCCTTTTCTTCAGGTTTCTGCCGGGTATCCCCCTGCTCAACCATCTCATGCTCCACCCGGACCGCCTGGCGGAGCAGGAAACATCGGGGACAGCCATTTACGAGGAAGACCGAATGCTGGCTTTGGCGGGATGCACGGGGCGAACGACAACAGACCTGAGGCCCGCTGGAATCGCCCGCATCGGCGAGATGCTCGTTGATGTTGTTTCCGATGGAGCCTACATTGAAGCAGGATCAAGGGTTGTGGTTTGTCAGGTGGAAGGCAACCGAGTGGTGGTTCGGCGGGCTGACTCGCCCGACGATACTTCCGGATAGCGAAGCCTATGGAATGGATGACACCGGCCGCCTGGGCCCTTGTGATGCTGGGGTTGATAGCCGCCCTCACCGACCTCGTGGTCGGCAGCGCCGGCCTGCTGATCGCCGTGGGTTGCGTCCTTGCCGTATCGGGAATCGCGATCGCCTTCACGCACTCCGCCATCTTTGGCATCACCGTGCTTGGCACGACGACCATCGCGGTGCCGGCAACAGCCTGGCTCATGGCCCGGCTTTTCCCCTACACGGCCCTTGGCAGGTCGGTCCTCGCCAAGTCCGGCGCCGTTGACGAAACATCATCCTCGTTCAGCAACCTGCGCGCCCTTGAATCGCTGGAAGGGCGCACGGGCATCGCCAAATCGTACCTGCGTCCAAGCGGCGTGGTGGAATTCGACGGCAGGCGGATCGATTGCATCACCGAGGGCATGCTGGTGGAACCGGGCGAAAGGGTGCGGTGTCTCCGGGTGAGTTCTGGGCGCGTTCTCGTGCGTCCCCTCGAACCGGGTGAGACATCCCCCCTGGCCTCGATCGACTCGGACATTTTCGACTTGGGTGACAAGACAATTCCGAAGGCGGAGTGAAGAACATGGTCGCGCTTTTCGCACAGAACAATCCCGGAAACCTTTCGGGCACCTGGGTCCTGGTCATCGGAATCGTGGTGGCCATTCTCGGACTGATTGTCCTGCTGGTGGCCTTCAACTTCCTTGGAACCCTGATCAGGGCCTATCTCGCGGGAGCGAGGATCGGCTTGGTCGACCTCATCCGGATGCGCCTTTTGGGCATCGATTACAAGCTGGTGGTGAACCAGAAAATCGCGCTGGTCAACGCCGGCGTGAAGGTGGAAACCAAGGATCTCGAAACCCACCTGCTTTCCCGGGGCAACCTCCAGCGCACCAGCGCCGCCGTCGTCGCGGCGAAGAAGGCAAGCCTCGACCTCCCCTGGTCGATCGCCGCCGCGATCGACCTGGCGGGCCGCGATGTCTACGAAGCCGTGAAGCGGAGCGTCGATCCCAAGGTGATCGATTGCCCCGACCCCGGCAAGGGCCGCGCCACGCTCGACGGCGTGTGCAAGAACGGCATCCAATTGAGGGCGCGGGCACGAGTCACCGTGCGCACCAAGCTTTCCTCGCTGGTCGGCGGCGCGACGGAGGAAACCATCATCGCCAGGGTGGGCGAAGGCATCGTCAAGGCGATAGGCTCGGCGGAACACCACACCGATGTGCTGGCGAACCCGAACCTCATCTCCCAGGCGGTCCTCAAGAACTCCCTCGACGCGCAAACCATGTATGAGATCGTCTCGATCGATGTCGCGGAAATTGATGTGGGCGCCAATGTGGGCGCCAACCTCCAGGCCGACCAGGCCGCGGCCAACCTCCGCCTCGCCCAAGCCGACGCCGAGAAACGGCGGGCCATGGCCGTTGCCGAGGCCCAGGAAAACAGCGCCAAGGTCGAGGCGATGCGCGCCAAGGTCGAGGAAAGCCGGGCCATGGTTGTGCAGGCCGAGGCCGAGGTTCCCCAAGCCATCGCCCAAGCCATCAGGGATGGCAAGATGGGTGTCATGGACTATTACAACCTGCAAAACCTCCAAGCCGACACCACCATGCGCGGCTCGATCGCCGGCATCAGTGGGCGCGCCGCGCAAAGCCCATCCGAACGGGGCGAGCGCTCCTGACGGCAACCACCATCCCGCGGGAGGATCACGGCCATGAACCTGCCTTGGGCGGCCCAGGAACCTTGGGTGGCCATCCTGGTCATGATGCTCTCGGTGGGATTCTGGATTGTCTCAAGCCTCTTCAAGGCCCTCATGGAACCACCCAGGCAGGTCAAGCCCGGCGCCGGCGCGAACCCCGGCGGACCACCCGCTCCGCGGACCCCGATGTCCCTAGAGGAGTTCCTGCTCGAAGCTCGCCGGAGAAGGTCGGAATCGGAGGCCAACTCCCCGGCACCCCCCGAGCAACCGGTTGTCGGCAAGCCCAAGGATCGTCCTCCCGAAGGAGGTTCGCGGCGCAGAAAGCCGCGTAAAAACCCGGCCCAGTCAGCCGTCCAGCCACCGCCCCCGCCCGCCGAACCGCCCCCGGCGATCC
>JAGWVO010000493.1 GCA_018970845.1 Planctomycetota bacterium | reverse complement strand
AGGAAGGTGCGGTCGGCGCGCTCGGTCTCCGAGCGGAGAGCCTCCGAGGCGATGTTGAGCATGGAAACATAAGCCACATCGCAGAGCTTGGTTAAGTCAAGCCCCGTCACCGACACCACATCCGGGTAACTCTTAGGCTCAAGTTTCAGGAGTTTGGCGAGGTTCCACCCCTTGAGGCTGAACTGCTTAAGCCTCTGCTGGATGTTCCTCAGATGCGGATCATTAACGGTGATCTGCTGCAGGGAATAGGGAGTGCCCCGGAGGTTCGTGCCACCCTCGATGTCGTGGAAGCGGGACTCGCCTGGCCTGGGAACCACCTTCTCGCCCATCACAAGCAAAAGTTTCTGTCGCATGGGCTTCAGGGCGAGGCCGTGCCACGCGAACCAACCGTAGATCGACCGGATCTCCTCATCGACCTGGCCGGCGATCTTCTGGACCTCCTCGATCGCCTGGGCGGGCCTGTCGGAAACGATGGTGCAATACTTCCCGTCAACCTGCTGGCGACTCTCGGAAAACCGACGCCGAAGCGGGTCGGCGGCCGGATTGGCGGGAACGGTTTCCTCGAGCGACTTGGAAGCCTTCGTCCACGCGGCCACACTCGGCGCCTTGGCCGACTTGGCATCACGCGCCAAACCGTTCATCCCATCCTCGTACCGCTTCAAAAGACCATGCTGCAGGGCCCACATCGAAATCTCGAGGCTTTCCTCCTGCTTGGTGCGTCCCTTGGTTCCAAGGTTTGTGATGAAGCGGCCCAGTCTCTTGTCAACCGACGGCATCACCGCCCCGCCCTCGTCCTTGAGCAGGGCGACATGAACCGGATTGCCAGGGTCAAAGTTGAAGGCAATTCCCGAACCCGCCGTGGTGGACAGTCGGCGGATCGAGGCGCCAACGGCGTTGGTAAGGTCGACCATCTGCTCGTTCTTGGTGATTTCGACGACAACGAAAACATATTCGGGCGGGACCTGGGCAAGGCTGCCAGGCATGCCGGGAGCACCGCCCTCACCGGGCAATCCTCCCCCGGGCGGCATTCCGGGGCCGCCGGGAGGAATGCCACCCGGCACGCCGCCACCCAGTATGCCTCCATCGCCACCACCGGGAGCGCCCCCGACGCCCTTGGCGCTGCTCAGGGGACGGTATTCGCCGTTCAGGTTGACTTGGATGATGATGTAGTCGGCGCGGGCTGAGAGGCCAGCGACCATCGCCAACAAAGCCAGGGCTCCCGCAATCCGCCGAGCTGAACTGAAAATCATGCCTTGGCTCCGCATGTGACGGATCGTTGGAACCGTGACCACTCCCTTATCATGGCCCGGGATGGTTCGGGCATCAAGCCGGGCCCCCATTCAACAGGGAAACACCTTGCCAACCATGCGTGTTGGAAAACCTCAACGCTTTTGCACCGATTCCACGGTCACCTTAAGCCGGCCCATGAGGTTGAGCCAGGCGGAGTCGCGATCGCCCACCGAGAGCTTCCAGTGGGTGCCATCCACGCCCTCGGGTTCATTCCAGGTGGGGTCGACCGCCCGCCATCGGTTTCCATCGTGATATTCGGCCCATGCGTGCCAGGCGAGCACGGGTTTGCCCCGGCTTTGGCCGAGCGCCAGGCCGCCAACTTCCCTGGCCGGCAAGCCCGCCGCTCGGGCCACGGCAACGAACAGGAGCGTGTGCTCGGTGCAGTCGCCTTCTTTACGCTCAAGGATCGTGAGCGCGTCCTCGCTGTTGGCGCCCAAGGTTTTTCGCAAATGGCCGAAGACGCCCCGGCAGATATTGGAAGCGATGGCGTCGGGACGGGTCTCCTTGGCCGCCCAACGAACAGCCAACGACTTGATCCTCGGATCAGCCGACTGGATCGTGAGGGTGGGTTTGGTCGTCGCGGCGCGCTCCGCGGCATCGAGCGGCTTGGCGGGGCCCTGGCCGCGGTCGCGCTCGAGCGTCACCTTCCATCGCCCCCGGCCCGAAGGCTCCGCCGATTGCCTGTTGTCCCCCATGGCCGGGAAATCCTCAAGACCGGTCGCCAGCAGCACCATCCGATCGACCCGCCTGGGATCCCCGGGATCCTTGTCGAGCGGCACCACCGATGCCTCGATGATGTCAACCTTTCCGGCGTCGATCTGGCGAGCCTTCGACTCCTCCTCCCTGCGCAGGTCCATCGGCCCGATTCGCATCCTCACCGACTCTCCCGTCAGCGTCGTTTCAACCAAGGTCACGGCTCCATCGATGCGTTCCTCGAGGTGGCACAAGCCATCCCGGCCCGCGGCCACCTTGACCACCCGCTCGACCGCGGCGTCGACATCATCCTTGTCCCAGGAGCATGACCACGACTTGAGTTTTTCACCCGCTTTGGGCCCCTTGGCAAGCCATGCCAGATAGGCGTTGTGGTCGCGCATGGTCGCCTTGGGAAAGGGGATGTCGCGCCGCTCAACCCGGCCGCGGCGGCGTGTTTCAAGGGTGAGGCCACCCTTGGAATTGGCGACGCCCCGCCGCTCCACCTTCTCTCCCTCCTCCTCGCTGACGGAACTGAAATAAACGACAGGACCGTCGCCTTCCAACGAGTTGATGGTGATCTCGCGGGTGGCCATGCGATTGCGGGTTCCTTCGACCGTGATGTCGAGGAGGCTCTCGGTCACGCCCATGAGGGCGGGGCGTCCTCCCCAAAGGATCACGGATTGGTCCTCGACC
>JAGWVO010000492.1 GCA_018970845.1 Planctomycetota bacterium | reverse complement strand
CTGCGCGTCGCCCAAGGCCGCGGCCTGCGCCCAGAGGCCGGGATGGGCGAGTGCCAAGCCGGCCCCGCAGCCGGCGGCCAGGAAGTTCCGTCGCGACTGCCTAGTCGACATGGAGGAATTCGTTGGAGGTCAGGAACACGCGCGCCAGCAGGGTCCACGGGTCGGCGGCGTCAGGCCCGAAGGCCCGGGCCTGCGACAAACCGTCGCGCAACAGGGTGAGTTCGCCGGGTCGCAGGGGGCGTTGCCAGCACCAGGCCGCCAAGGCCGAAAGGCGGGCGTCGTCATCGCGGCCGGCGGCCGTCACCCGTCGGGCGAGGGCGCGGGCCCGCTCGTCGATGAAGGCGTTGTTCATCGCGAAGAGCGCCTGCTGGGGCACGATGGACGCGCGCCGGGACTCGGTGGAGGTGTTGGTGTCGGGGCCGTCGAAGAGGGCGAGGAATGGGTGCTTCTGGAAGCGCTGGGTCATCAGGTAGACGCTCCGGTGCCGGGATTCGTAGCGCTCCTGGAAGGGCGTGTGCTGGGTCCAGGTCCACCGCTCGGGCCCGGGGAACGGGTGTGCGCCGGGCCGGTCGAGCTGCAGTTCGCCGCTGGCCCACAGCCAGGCATCCCTCAGGGACTCGGCATCGAGTCGCCGGCGATGGAAGCGCCAGTGGAGCCGATTGGCCGGGTCGCGCTCGCGGCCGGTCTCGAGGTCGGCGCTGGAGCGCTGGTAGGCGGCCGTGTTCATGATCAGCCGGTGCATCGCCTGGACCGACCAGCCTCGATCGACGAACTCCGCGGCGAGGTGGTCGAGCAGTTCGCGATGGACCGGCGGATCGCTCCGTAGGCCCAGGTTGTTCGGGGTGGTGACCAACCCGACGCCGAAGTGGTGCTGCCAGAGGCGGTTGACCATCACCCGGGCGGTCAGCGGGTGGTCCGGCCGGGTGAGCCAGTGCGCGAACTCCAGGCGACCGCTGGAGCCCGTGGCGGTGCGGAAGGGGAGGCCGCCGCCCAGCGCCGTCGGCACGCAGCGGGCCACCGTCTCTCCGGGCCGGCCGGGTTCCCCGCCGCGCTGGATCGGGACATCCGTCGGGGTGCCCTCGCGCACGGCGTAGGCCACGGGCAATCCCGGGGGAGCGCCGGGTTTCTCGCGGGTCCGCAGGTCTGTTTTCAGGGCGTCCAGGCGCCGCTTGCGGGCCTCGATGTCCGCCGTCGCGGTGGGTTTTTCCTTTTCGAGGGCCTCGATGCGCGACCTGAGGGACGCGAGTTCCTGCCGCCACGATTCCCAGAGCGGGGCCGCCTCGGCGTCGGGGACCAGGGGCACGAAGCGCTGCCGGTTGAACTGCTTGGAGGCCACCTCCTCGGAGCCGGCCCACGGGAACTCCGTGCCGGCGAAGATCCCGTAGAGCCCGTAGTACTCGCGGGTGCTGACGGGATCGAACTTGTGGTCGTGGCAACGGGCGCACTTGAGGTTCATCCCCAGGAAGGCCTGTCCGACGGTCTCCAGGGTGTTCTCCAGCGTGAGGTGCCACAGTTCGAAGGGCCCGGTGCCGTAGCGGCGCGAGAGCGCCAGGAAGCCCGTGGCGATCACGCCCTCGGCGTAGCGTTCCCGGGGTCCCTGCCGGGCGAGGACATCCCCGGCCAACTGCTCGCGCACGAACTGGTCGTAGGGCTTGTCGGTGGCGAAGGCCCGGATGATGTAATCGCGGTACAGGTGCAGCTCGGGCACCGGGTAATCGGCGTTGTCGCCGGCCGTGTCGGCGTACCGCACCACATCCATCCAATGCCGCCCCCACCGTTCCCCGTAGTGCGGCGACTGGAGGAGCCGGTCCACGAGCCGGGAGAAGGCGTCTGGCGAGGTGTCGGCGAGGAAGGCCGAAACCTCCTCGGGCGAGGGCGGCAACCCGGTCAGGTCGAAGGTGGCCCGCCGGATCAGGGTCAGCCGATCGGCCGGGGGCGTGGCAGCGAGGCCCTCGGCGCGCAGGCGGGCGTCGATGAACCGGTCGATGGGGGAATCCATCCCGGCTCGGACACCGGGACTGGCCTCCGGAATCTCCGGGCGGCGGACGGGCTGGAAGGCCCAGTGGGAGGTCGCCGAGGCGGGCGCGCTTTCCGCCCAAGTGGCGACGGGAAGGATCGCCGGCACGAGCCACGCCAGCAGGCATCCCACGATGCCGAGTCTTCGGGCCAATCCGGACCGTTCGGTGCGGAGGCACGGGGTCTCCCCGAACGAGTCCCGGTGCGGGGCCGGCCTTCGGAGGGGGATCATGACGGTCAGGCTATCCCTGCGGTCTGGCCCTCGGCAATTCGGATCAGGATGGAAGGGCGAGGACACCGGGGCGATCGATCGGCCAGCGGATCGGTTTCAATCCGTGGTGCCGGGGTCGACCGCTGGATGCCGGAGGGGAGATGTGGGGGGAGCACGGCGGGGTTGAGCCCCTGGGCCCCAATCATGGCCACAATCAGGACTCCCCAAGGCCGAATCCCTCTGTCAGTCTCCCGACATGTCCCCGGAACCCGGCCATACGCATGCACGCGCGCACGGGTTCACCTTCCTCAACCCGAGGGTCCGCGAGGGGCTCACCCTCTTCAGCCGCCGGTCGCTGCTGAAGGCCAGCCTGGCCGGATTGGCCGGGCTCAGCCTGCCGGACTTGCTGCGGCTGCGCGCCGAGTCGGTGACGACGGCCTCGTCCATTTCG
>JAGWVO010000491.1 GCA_018970845.1 Planctomycetota bacterium | reverse complement strand
TTCCAGAACCTCGGAATCGACCCGAAGTTGGAAATCCAGACCGGTAGCGGTCGCCCCATCACCCTGTTCCGCGAAGGCACGGTGATCGACTCGATCGTCTCCTGATCCTTCAGTCAAACGGTCTTCACGGGCCCCGGCACATGCCGGGGCCTTTTTATTGAGTGCAAGCTTTGTCTTTTGGCAATGATTTGAACCGCAAGTTTTCCAATCATTCCCGAACCATGCCAGTTCGCCCCTTCACTTCGTTCAGGGCTCTCAATCGTCCGGTCATTAGGCCCCGATTCCGCCACTTGCGAGCCCTGAACGAAGTGAAGGTTGGTTGATTGCGCTGGGAATCCCGGCCGCCTTTTTCAGATCCAGTGAGAGCGTACTTCAAACAGATGTGTTGGATGGCGACGCCGGCAACACAATAATCCAATCGGATATATCAAAGAGAGCCAAGAACGCAGGCACGAAGCATTGGCGCGAGAAGGTCGGAATCAATACTCCCCACTCACGGCGCCATCGGCTTCCCTTGGGACTTTTTCATCCCCAGGAAGTATCTTGCTATTTTGCAATCACAAATTGAAGCTTGGGCTTGGAGGCCTCAAACAAATATGGGGCGAACTGCCATCGTTCGGGAATAATTTGTAGGCGCCTGTTTCAATCAATCCAAGGAAATGAAACTGACTCTAGAAGTCAGGAGTGGCTTCGCCGCCCGCCTTGCTTCCCAGGGCGTTGTAAGATTTCTGGTTGATGGAATCGATGATGAACCTGACGCCGCCATCCCCCATGGTCACCAGCACCCCGCCGGTGTGATAGCTGTTGAAGCCCCTGGTCTGCCATGACTGAGCCCCGCAAGCCGCCGGGCGGCACGGTGTGCCGGAAGGAGCCCAGTTGTAGTTTTGGCCCGATTGCATGCATGGACGCAGGAAGTTGGGCGGCAGCGAAGTTCCACCAATCGACATCCCTTGGTACCAACCCTCCTTGCTGCCGGCGGCATTCGACACGGTATGGCCAAGCATGATGGTGTTGGAAAGCCCATCGACAACATCGGCCGGACGCACTGTCCTGCCGGTGGTGGCAACGCCGGTCGGGTTCGTCGGCCCCTTGCCGCCACCAAAGAACCCCCTTCCACCGGTCCCATCCTTGTCACCTCCCAGATAGGAGGTTGGCTGGGGCGCGTTGTCAGGCAGGTACGGGTCACCGCCATTGTTGTACCTTTGCCAGGAACCCCGGGCGGTGTACTGGTCGCAACCATCGTCCCCGGCCTGGCCTCCATAGGGATAACCCGAACTGGTGGAGTATCCATCGCCATAAGACCCGTAGTAGCTGGAATGCTGCGCGTAAAACCTTGAGGAGGCGGGAATATCAGGAACTGCCGCGGGAGCGCCATACTGCGGCGGGCATCCCCACTGGGGCGAGCCATAAACTCCGAAGGGTCCCGAGGTGGAAAAATTGCCGTAGGTGTTGTTGGAGGCGGCAGCGGGGTCGGACGGGCAATTGATGGACTGGATCACCGCCATTCGCACCGGCGCGGCCTTGGGAGTCGAATAGCTGTCGCTGAAGTCCACGAGCTTGGCGAGCGCTTCCTGCTCGATGTACGGCAGCAGCTTGGGAATCCACCCCCAGTTGGCAAGACCTGTTTGGCCGCCAGTGCTGTCAAATTGGGTTTGCGGGAAAAACCCGTTGGCCCCGAGGTAATTATGCATGGCCAAGCCAAGTTGCTTGAGATTGTTGCTGCATTGGGCACGCGCGGCGGCGGCGCGGACCTTTTGAACGGCGGGAACCAAGAGACCGATCAGCACGGCGATAATGGCGATCACCACAAGCAATTCGATGAGGGTGAACGCCTTGGTCGACCTTTTCAACATGGCAGGTTTCCTCCCGGTAAGGCCAAACCTTAGTTGGTCAGATTGAAATCAATAACATTGTTCTTGTTTTCAACAGTGGCCGTGAGCCCGGAGGTCTCTGCCTTGCTGTATTTGGCCGGAGTCAGCATTTTGCCGCGGGACAGGCTCATGTCGTCAGCCGGCTTGAAGGGACCGTCGGGCACCTCGTAAGCCCTGATCGTGACGGTATGCTTGCCAATTCTGGCACCGTCGTTGGTTTGGAAGGAGGTGAGACGGTATTGACCGTTCTTGTCGGTACTGCCCACGCCAACACGAACATTGTCTTCCACGGGCGTGAAGATGACGGAGGCGTTGGCTAGCGGTTTGTCATTCATGTACACCGTGCCGGACACGGGTGCCAAACCCCGGTTTTCACCAGAGCAACCGAGTGGCAGACACGCAAGCGCCAATAAGGCAAGGTTTCGTAACACAATCACACCCATCAATAGATCAATGGAGCTGAATGCTTTTTCATCAACGCTCTTTATTAATTGAAGATCGTGCCGAAATCAAGAAAAACAATGCCCTTACCCAAGGCGGGAAAGCAAATCACGGCACAACTTTCCAATCTGGCCAGTCGCGGATGATTGACACAAGGTTTTGACACATCACGAATGACGCCCGGATATTGGCCCATCGCAGGCATTTGATGCCATGACGAAAATCCAGGCATTCGCCTGGCTGAACATTCCGGCAGGCCGCGACTTGGACGGGCCATCGTTCGATCATCGACCGCCGCAACTGCCTGTTGGGTCAAGGACGAATCGCGGGTCGCCGGGAGTGGCGCGCCTGAATCCACATGCGCGTTTTCCCATA
>JAGWVO010000490.1 GCA_018970845.1 Planctomycetota bacterium | reverse complement strand
TCAAGGAAGCCCAAGCGGCGCTGGCTAAAGCCGATCCCGCCAAGGTCGCCGCGGCCGCAGGCACCTCCGAGGGATATCCCCTTGCGCTTGCCGATGGCCACGAGATTATCACCAGCGCCGATCTCCTCGTTTCCCATGCGGGTCCCGAGGGATGGTCCGGGGTGGCGGACCGCGAGACCCAGGTGGCCCTCGACTCCCGGATTTCCCCTGAGCTGGCCCGGGAAGGCATGGCGCGCGACATCGTTCGCCAGGTGCAGGATCTTCGCAAGCGGGCGGGGCTTGAAATGGAGGACCGCATCCTCCTGCACCTGGCCAGCCCGAACGCCGAGCTTTCCAAGGCGATCCAGGAGCATCGCGCCACCATCGCCGGGGAGACGCTGGCCACCCAATGGGCCGAGGGCGGCGCCCATGTCGCCGAGGTCAAGATCGACGCCGCCCCCCTGACGATACGACTCGAGAAGGCCATTTCCTGAGGATCCCGAGATGACCGGCCTACCTGAGACCATCCTGCAGTTCGGTTCGGGGCGCTTCCTTCGCGCCTTCGCCGACCTCTTCATCCATCACGCCAACGCCCAGGGCCAGGATGTCGGCCGGGTCGTGATCGTTCAGTCGACGGGAAGCCAGCGCGCCGGCGCGCTCAGCGGCTCCGGTGGCAAATACCATGTTCTGGTCCGGGGCCTCGAGAACGGGCAGGTGGTCGACAGGGTCGAGCCTTGCGAATCGGTCAGCAGGGCCCTGACCGCCAGTTCCGATTGGGCCGAAGTGCTGCGGGTGGCCTGTTCGCCCAAGCTCAAGGCGATCCTGTCCAACACGACGGAGGCCGGCTACGACCTGAACCTTGGCGACAAGCCCGCGATGCAGCCGCCGAAGTCGTTTCCGGCCAAATTGCTCGAGGTCCTTCAGGCGCGCCATGCCGCCGGCCTCGGGCCGGTGATGGTTATCCCGTGCGAATTGCGGGAGAACAACGCATCCCTGCTCAAGTCGATCGTGCTCAACCTCGCTGCCGATTGGAAGGTGTCGGCGGGCGTGGTCGATTACATCAACTCATGTTCATGGCATGAGACGCTGGTCGACCGGATCGTCACGGGAACCCCGGAAAACCACCCCCTGCTGGCCAGCGACCCGATGCTGACGGCGTGCGAGCCCTACGCACTCTTCGCGATCCAGGACATTCCCGGTGTGCCGAAGTTGCTCGAACATCCGGCCGTGGCCTGGACCCCCGATGTTCTCCCCTATTTCCTGCGGAAGGTGAGGATCCTCAACGGAGGACACACGGCCCTGCTCATTCGCGCATGGCCCCGCGGGTTCGAGATCGTCCGCGACGCCGTGAACGATCCGGAATTGGGACCGTGGCTTGGAAACCTCCTCGACAACGAGATCGTGCCGGTGCTCGCGGGGAGATGCGTCGATCCGTCCGGTTTCGCCCGGGATGTCCTCGACCGTTTCCGCAACCCGTTCCTACAGCACAAGCTGGCGGACATCTCGCTCCACCACGATGCCAAGGTGCGGGTCCGCTTGATTCCGACCCTCGAGGAATACCGGGTCAAGTTCGGGAAGGAACCCCCTTTGCTTGCCAAGCTTCTTGAAAACGACGGCGCGCTGCCGGCGAGAAACTGACAGCGGGAGTTGACGATGTTTCTTACCGCCTTGATCGCGATTTCCGGCCTTGGATTCGGGCAGGTCTTTGAACCGGGAACACGCGTGCTGGCGGGCGAAGGCGCCGCGGGGGAAGGCCCAGCGTGGCACCCGACGCTTGGGGTGTTCTCGAGCGGCCGGGGCGGAATCTGCCGCCTGACGCCGGCCGGAGAATCGGTGATCCATCGGGCCGACGCAGGAACCAACGGACTCCTTTTCGACAGGGACGGCTCGCTGATCGCCTGCGAGCCGAAACTCCGGCGCGTGACCCGCGCCGCCCCCGACGGCAAGCTCACCGTTCTGACCGACTCCTTTGGCGGCAAGCCCTACAACCAGCCCAACGACCTGACCGTGGATGCCAAGGGCCGTATTTATTTCAGCGACCCGCGCTATGGTTCCCGCGAAGGCATGGAACAGCGCGATGCCCAGGGCCGGACGATCGAGGGCGTTTACAGGATTGATCCCGATGGGAAGGTCTCCCGCGTGATCGGCAGGGAGGTGGAAAGGGCCAACGGCGTGCTGGTTTCGCTCGACGGCAGGAGACTGTTCGTGGCGGACAACAACAACGACACCCCTGGCGGCGCCCGGAAACTTTGGAGATTCGACCTCAAGCCAGACGGATCGGTCGACACCTCAACCCGGAAGCTTCTACACGACTGGGGAACCGGGCGCGGACCCGACGGGATCAAGCAGGACTCGAAGGGCCGACTCTTCGTCGCTGGCGGCCTGAACAAGCCCAACCCGCCCCACGAACCGGATCCCTCGGTCAAGGGCGGCATCTATGTGATCGATCCCGAATCGGGAGTCCGTCTCGACTTCCTTCCCATCCCGACCGACGAAGTCACCAACTGCGCCTTCGGTGGAGCGGATCGGAAGACGCTTTATGTCACGGGCGGTGGGGTGCTTTACGCGGCTCGGGTGAAGGTTCCCGGGTCGGTTGTGTGGCCCGCCGACTGAGCCGTCCACCATTGCGCCGGCAAGAGTTTCTGTTAAATTACCAATTCGCTCCGAAGTGCCGGGGATGGATGTTCCTTCCTCCGGTGGTGCGAAAC
>JAGWVO010000031.1 GCA_018970845.1 Planctomycetota bacterium | reverse complement strand
TGTCGGTGCGTCCGATCACCTGCCCGCCCTTGACGCCACCGCCGGCCATCCATGAGGTCCAGGCGCGGGGATAGTGGTCACGGCCCGGCTTTTCGCCACGCTGGTTGATCTTCGGGGTGCGGCCGAAGTCGCCCATCCACACCACGAGCGTGCTGTCGAGCAAGCCCCTGCCGGCCAGGTCATCCAGCAGCGCGGCGATCGGTTTATCGATGGTGGCCGACAAGTTCTTCACCCGCTCGAAGTTGTTCTCGTGCGTGTCCCAGCCGCCCAGGTTCACCTCCACGAACTTCACGCCCGTCTCCACGAGGCGGCGGGCCATGAGGCACCCCTGCGCGAACTTGCCGGAACCGTACTTGGCCACGATCGCCTCGGATTCCTTCGACAGGTCGAAGGCGGCGGCCTCGCGGCTTTTCATCATGGTGACGGCGCGCTGGTAGTTCACCTGATGGTCGACACCGGCGCCCACGGGGTATTCCTTGCGGAAACCCGCCTCCATCTGCTCGAGCAGGCCGACGCGCTTGTCGAACTGTCCCATGCCGAGGGCCGTCTTGAGGTTTTCCACGCCCTTGGACGGGTCGTTCACCACGAGCGGTTGGTGGCGGGGCCCGAGATAGGCGGCCCCGTAGGCGCGATTGCCGACGCAGACGAAATTGGGAATGGCAAAGTCGGCCTTGCCGATCTCGCTGGAAACGATCGATCCCAGCGACGGGTACTGGATGCCGCCCTGGCCTTCGCGGTAGCCGGTGTGAAGCATGTACTTGGCGCGGGGGTGGGCGCCCTCGGGAGTGCTCATGCCGCGGAGAAGGGCGATCCGGTGCATCTGCTTGGCCAGGTTGGGCAGGTGCTCGCTGATGGCCACGCCGGTGGCCGAGGTGCCGATCGGCTTGAACTCGCCCGCTCCCTGGCTTTCAGGCTTGAGGTCGAAGGTGTCCTTGTGGCTGGGGCCGCCGTCCATGTACAGGACAATGCAGGCCTTGGCGTTCGACTTGAGCTTGGTTTCGGCCTGGGCCAGCACCGGCAGCCAGCCTGAGAACGAGCAGGCGCCCACGCCAGCGGCGGAAAGCCGCATGGCGTCGCGTCGATTGAGTCCAGAGGCGGCGGCGATGTCGATGATCGAGGTCATGGGATCTTCTTCCTTCGCTTGTGGTTGGCGCTTAGTGGTTGGTGGCGAATTCGCTTGAGTTCACGAGGGCCCAAAGCAGGTCGGCGGGTGCCTGCCGGGGAGCGTCCATTTTCCTGGCGTGTTCCTTGGCCATGGCGACCTCGGCGCTGCTCGGCTTGCGCGACAGGGTGGCCAGGTAGAGGGTTTCCACCGCCACGGCCGGGTCTGACGAGCCGGAAACAAGCTTGAGCGCCGGGGCGGGTGAATTCATCCTCGGAGCGTTCATGAGCTGCAGGGCCTGGGGAATGCCGGCCTGGTATTCGGTGGCCTCGGCATCCTCCTCGCCGGCGAAGAAGGCGACGAATTGGGCCCGGGCGCCCTTGCCTCCCTTGGCGCCCGCGGCGGCCATCTTCCGCGCGGCCGGACCCGTGGCCACACCCAGCACCATTTGCAGGCTGTCATACATCTGCTCGGGGGTGAGCACCTTCACGGGCATGCGGGCATAGCTGTCGATCACGGCGTCCTTGTTGCCTTCGACAGGCTTGCTCGACCTTTGGTATGTCTCCGAAAGGCATATCCCCTTGATGAAGGACTTCACATCGAACTTGCCCGACTTGAAGCGCTGGGTGAGGTCTTCCAGCAGTTCGGGGTGGCTGGCGGGATTGCCGTCGTGGATGTTGTCCACGGGATGCACGAGGCCTCGGCTGAACATCTGGGCCCACAGTCGGTTCACCATCGCACGGGCCAGGTAGGGATTGTTCTCCCCGCACAGCCACTCGGCGAACACGGGGCGGACTTCCGCGCTGGTGCCCAACTTCGCGACTTCACCGCGGAAGAACTTGGGCGGCACCATCTTGGCCGATTCGGGCAGCGCGTTCCTGCGGTTGCGAGCCGCCTTCGTCTCCGCCACCACCGGCGAGGTGGTTTGCTTGTTGCCCGGCGGTTGGGCCCGCACATTCAGGAAGAATCCGGCGAGGCCCCAATATTCGTCCTGCTTCCAGCCGGTGAACGGATGGTTGTGGCATTGGGCGCATTGCAGCTGCACGCCGAGGAACACCTTGCAGACCGTGTCGGTCATGTTGTCGACGCTGACCTGCGACAGCCAGAAGGTGGTGGCGGGGTTCTTGTCCTGGGGGCCCTTGGCCGTGACGATGTCGCGAACCATCCCATCCCACGGACGGTTTTCGTTGAATTGGTGAGCCAGCCAATCCACGAACACGCCGGTGTCGAGGCGGCGGGCCGTGCTGTTCTTGCTCAGGAGCAGGGTTTGCCAGATATCGGCCATGTGCCGGCCGAAATCGGGACTGGCCAGGAGTTCGTCGATCAGCTTGGCACGCTTTTCGGCGTCGTTGCTGTCGAGGAAGGCGCGCGCCTTTTCAATGGTGGGGATCTTGCCGACGAGGTCGAGGTGAACCCGGCGGAGGAACTCGGCATCCGTGGCGCGGGGAGACAGGGCGATGCCCGATTCCTTGCACTTGGCGGCCACGGCGCTGTCCACCGACTTGGCCAAGGCCGTGGCGGCCGCGGTCACCGCGGTGGAGGGTTTGGTTGACTCGGGTGATTTTTCCGGCCATGCCATCGCTTGGGTCGTGAGGGCCGCCAACGCCCATGCCGCCAACATCTTATTCATAAACACGGATCCTCCAGTCTTCTATCTTTCCCAACCCGGGAGCGGACGCAAGGTTCCGTTTTCCGGAAAGAATGAGAAATTGCTGAGAAAACAGGTCAGGCCCGGGTCCAACTTGTGTAACCGCCCGACAGGTTCCGTGCCTCGATGCCATGTTGCAGCAGGATCCGCGTGGCCAGGTAACCCCTCATTCCGACCTGGCAATACACCACCAATGGGCCGCCGCCCGCCAAGGATCGCGCCTCGGCGATGCGTTCACGCAGGGCGTCGACCTCGATGTTCACGGCTCCGGGCACGGTTCCGCGGGCATGCTCGGCGGGTGTGCGGACATCCAAAAGGGGAGGAGGATCGCCGGCATCCAGTCTTCTCTTGAGGTCCGCCGCCGTGATTTGGGGGTGGTCGCCCCGCAGGAGGCCCGCCGCGACAAATCCCGCCATGTTCACCGGATCCTTCGCCGATCCGTATGGCGGCGCGTAGCAGAGTTCCGCCTCCTCGAGGTCGTACACGGTCATGCCACCCTGGATGGCCATGGCCAGCACATCAAGTCGCTTGTCCACCCCGGCGCCACCCACCGCCTGCGCCCCGAGCAACCGTCCCGTGGCCGGGTCGAACAGCACCTTGAGGGTCATCCCCTCGGCGCCGGGGTAATACCCGGCATGGTGGGCGGGGTGAACCGTGGCGGTGAGATGGGGAGTGTTCAGCCGCCGAAGCATCCGTTCCGAGGCACCGGTAATGCCCGCCGTCTTGCCGAACACCCGAACAATCGCCGTCCCCTGGCTGCCCCTGTAGCGGTTGTCAAGCAGGTTGTCGGCCCGCCCCATGGCGTGTGAGGCGGCCACGCGACCTTGCCGGTTTGCCGGGCCCCCGAGCGCCACCACGGCGTGGTTTCCCGTCACCACGCTTGGCGTTTCCACGGCATCACCAACGGCATAAACATCGGGGTGCGATGTCCGCATGTGGGCATCCACCCTTATTCCCCCGCTGGCGCCCAGGGCCAGGCCGGCCCCGCGGGCCAGGTCGTTTTCAGGCGCCACGCCGATGCCCATGATCACGATGTCGGCGTCCCGGCGATCACCATCCTCCATCTCCACCAGAATCGGTCCATCATCCCGTTGGCGGATCGCCGTCACTTTCCGGCCGGTGAGGATTTCCACCCCTTGCGAGGCGAGTTCATCAGCCACCGGGCGGGCGATCTCCGGGTCAAGCGCCATCAGCACCTGCGTGTTCCGTTCCACCAGCGTCACCGCGAGGCCGCGGTGTTTCAGGCACTCGGCCATCTCCAGGCCGATGAACCCGCCGCCCATCACGAGCGCCCTCCTCGCCCCGGCCTTCAGCCGCGCCATGATGTGGTCGGCATCCTGGAGGTTGCGCAAGGTATGGACGCCCGGCAGTTCCTGTCCCGGCACGCCGGGCAACCGGGGCGCCGCGCCCGGGGAGAGGATGAGCTTGTCGAACCGTTCCCGGTATTCCGTTCCACGGGCCAGGTCGCGCACCACGACTTCCTTGGCCGCCAGGTCGAGGGATGCCACCTCGGACAAGGGCCTGGCGTCCAGCCGGTAGCGCTTCCTCAGGCGCTCTAGCGGGGTCACCAGCAGCTTGGAGCGTTCGGTGATCTCGCCGGCCAGATAGTAAGGCAACCCGCAGTTGGCAAACGAGACATCGGGGCCGCGCTCGAGCAGGACGATCTCGGCCTTCTCATCGAGCCTGCGGGCCCGCGCCGCCGCCGAGGCGCCTCCCGCCACCCCTCCCACGATCACCAGTTTCATCCGCTTTCCCCTTCCCTGGGCCAAATCACGACTTCAGGCGCGGCATCCCGGCTTGCGGCGGTTCCATGGCATCGAGGCGATGAGCACGGCCAGCATGCAGGAGTCGGATAATCCGGCATAGACGAGCCCGGCCCCGAAGAACGCCGATATCCCGAGGAAACCCGGATGAACGAAGGCGCCCAGCGCGGTTCCCAACAGGACCATCCCGCCGATCACCACCCGTGTCTGCCGTTCCACGGAAAACGACTTCGATCCCCGTACCACCGGGTAACCGGCCTCGATCCACGCCCCCGTTCCGCCATCCACGTTCCACACGGCGGAAATTCCCGCGGCCATGGCCTTCTCGCAAGCCGAACGGCCGCGCGCTCCCGACTTGCAGATGAACACCAGGCGCTTGCCGGCCCTTTCGGCCTCGGCCTTCAGCGCGCCGGCATCGAGGTCGGGCAGGGGGTGGTTCACGGCGAACGGCACATGGGCCTCGCCGAATTCCGCGGGACTGCGAACATCAACCACAATCATGGAATCGCCCGTTGAGGCCATCGAATGGAGTTGCGCGGGGGAAAGGGTCTGCATGTCTTGGCTCCTTCAGGATCGGCCGTTCACTTCGCCTTGCCGAAAACGGCTTCAAGCTCGTCGTAGCTGGCCTTGAGGGGCGTCGCGTCCACGCCGGCGGACTTGAGCAGCGCCGCGGCCTTCTGGGCCCGAATGCCCGCCCTGCAATGCACGAAAACCGGCTTTTCTTTCAGCTCGGCCATGGCCTTGGCGTCGAGACCCTTGGAAATCCGGCTCAACGGAGTCAGGCTGGCGTCCTTGAGGTGCCCCTCCTTCCACTCGTCTTCCTCGCGCACATCCACGAGCCTGGCCTGGCCCTTGGCGACTTTCTCGCGGACAGCCTTCAGGTCGGCGGGGGCCTGGGCGATCGCCAGGGCGGCCGAGAAGGCGATGCAGGCGCATGCGACGCGGATCATGTTCATCGTTTCCTCCTTGCATGGGTTTCTCCGCCGAAGCGGTGGCGGATGCAGTTCATCAGGTCGGCGAGGCAATCGTTGGCGGCACGGTAGTGGCAGAACCGGCCGTCCCGTTCGGGCACCAGCAGCCCGCAGCGCTGCATCAGGCGCAGGTGGGCGGATGTCATCGCGGGTGGCAGGTTGCACGCCTCGGCAAGTTCTCCCACCGTGGCGCGCTTGTCGAGGACGGTCTCGATGATGCGCAGGCGGGCCGGATGGGCCAGCACGCGGAAGCATTCCGCGGCTTTCGCAAGGGCTTCCGGGGGGATGCGGGCCGTGGCGTCCATGGTCACCTCATCGTCTTGATATGTTCAAAACTTGAAACATGTCAATGTGTGAATATTCTTGGCGCGTTCGGGGAGGAACACGGAGCCGGGCGCCGTCAGGCGCCGGGCGACTCTACTTTCCCTTGGAATCCTTCAACAGCCGGGCCAGGAGGTCGAGCACCTCGTCGCGACCCAGGCCGTCGAGCAGGCCGGCCGGCATCAATGACGCGGGTGTTTCACGCATCTCCTCGATCCGGTCACGGGGGATCACCTGAACCTGCTCCGGCCGTGTCGGATCCGAAACCAGCCGAACCTCGCTGTCGGTTTGCGAGAGCACAAGGCCCGCCACCGTCCGGCCGCTGTCGAGCACCACCACGCGGGTGCGCCATTTCGGATCCACGGTCCTTGAAGGATCGAGGATCTCACCCAGCAAGGCCCTCACCGGGTCCTTTTCCTTTTCCAGCCTCGGCAGGCTCTCGGCGATGTTCGGCCCCAACTGGCCTCCCTTGCGGGCGCCCACGCTGTGGCACCCGACACAACCAAGCCTGCCCAGCAACGCCTCGCCCGCCTTGCCGTCGCGCTTGGCGACGGCCGCCAGCTCGGCGTCGGTGAAATCGGCGAGTTTCCAAGGCTTGGCCGGCGCCCCCGAGGCGGCCTTGGCCGATGCCACCCGCACCAGCGGCTTGGCCTTTTCCCTTGCCGAGGCGATCGCCTTGGAAGCCTCCGCGCCCGGTTCGAATCGCACCCAGTGCACGCCGAGCGGTTTGGCTCCGGTCGGCGACGGGCCGTCAAGCCTTGCCACCAACACCAGGTCGTGGATGCCCGCCGTCTCGCCAAGCGGGATCACATGCTCCCCGAACGCCTGCGAGGGTTCGACCTTTCCGACGACGCGTCCGTCGGGGCCGCCCAGTCGCGCCTCGAGCCGGGCCCCGGCGAGGGTGGCCGAGGCGCGCACCCGCAACGCCGAGATCCCGTCGAGCCTCAGGCCCGTGAACCCGATGAACCCGTCCTTGGCGAGCCAGGCCAGGGCGTCGCGTTCCTGCTCGATGTCGTCGATCACCAGGGCGCCCTGCTGGGAGTCGGCGAAGGCGGCCTTGCGCTGGCGGGCGTGGATGATGACGGTCGCCTCGCCGGTGAGGGCGGGCTGTCCCTTGGCGCCGAGGTCGGTGTAGGAGGCGGTCACGCGCCAGGCGCCCCCGTCCCCCTTGTGGCCGGGATGGGGCAGCATGATGGCGGCGGTGGCGCCCGTGGAGCCCTGCAGGCCTGTGCCGGCCTCGTCGAGGATCCAGTCAACCATCTGCCGCGCCTGGGCCGGGGTGTGCTGCGGGTGCGGAGGCATCGGATAGGTTCCCCAGGAACCGTTGCCCCCTTCGACGATTTTTTTCGTCAGTTTTTCACGCGCCCCTTCCTCGGGCCGGTAGCGGGCGCCCACGAGTGAGTAGGCCGGTCCGCGCGAGGCCTCGCCCGCCATGTGGCAGCCGAAGCAGGTGCTCGCGCGCATCAGGGCCAGGCCCGGATGGCTGGCTTCCGCCTCACCTGCGCCCCTGGGCAGGTATGTCGCCCGCCACACGACCTTCTCCGGGGGAATGGTGCCCTTGGCCGTGGAGCCGTCCTCCTCGTCGGAGACATCGGCCTCCAGGAGCAACGGCTGGTTCCAGTCGAAGAACCCGCCGCCGGCGGGAGCGCGGATGGAAACCGCCGGCATGGCGTTGCCCACCCGCACCTCAACCTTGGCCGCGCCCGAGGCGCCCTTGGCGTCGGTGACGGTGACGGTGTAGGGATGCGCGCCCGTGGTGGCGGGCCTCACCTCGCGTGATGGTCCTTCCCCGGCGATGACGGCGCCCGCGGCGTCGCGCCACTCGTACTTCAGGGTGTCGCCGTCCGCGTCGCTCGACGGAGAGGCGTCGAGTTTCACCACGACGCCGGCCTTGCCCGCGGGCGGATTCGCCGTGGCGCGCGCGACGGGCGGGCGGTTTCCCCGGCGGTAGACGAGGCGGCTCAGGGCGCCGTCGCTGTTCTCGTTCCACTTGTCGCCGTATTCCAGCACCAGCAGGGTTCCGTCGGGCGCCATGCGGATGTCCATGGGCCTGCGGAAGACGAGGTTCTGGGCGAACGGTTCGGCGTCGCCGAGCGTGCCGTCGGCCTTCATGTCGCAGGCGACGATCCAGTTGCGCATCCAGTCGGCCACGAGCAGCTTGCCCTGGTGCCGTTCGTGCATGCGCTGCTCCCCGGGCTTTTCCGGCAGGCGAACCACCGGGCCGCACACCACGCTCCGGCTTCCGGAGCCCAGCGCGGGCCACCGGGCCGAGGCCACGCTCGAATACCACAGCGCCGCGCCGCGCGCCGGCGGCAGTTCCTTCGCCCCGGTGTTGTTGCGGCTGAAGTTCACCGGATGAAGCGGGTCGAACTTCGGCCCCACCTTGCGGGTCTCGAAGTCGAAGCTCGTGAACGGTTCGTTGGGCCCGCTGAACAGCGGCCAGCCGAAGTTGCCCGGCGTGCCCGTGCGGTTGATCTCGTCGTATCCCGAGGGCATGATGCCGCACTTCGGATCGACATTCACGCCGACATCGCCCCACATGATCTCGCCTGTGGCGTGGTCGCACATGACGCGGAACGGGTTGCGGCAGCCCATGGCGAAGATCTCGGGCCGGCCGTCCTTGGCGTCCTTGAACAGGTTGCCTTCGGGGATCCGGTAGCCGCCCTCGGGCTTCGGCTCGATCCGCAGGATCTTGCCGCGGAGGTCGTTGGTGTTGGCGGAACTGCGGAGGGCGTCGGCCATGAACTTGCCCGGCCTCTGGTCGATGGGAAGCTCGGGAATGGGAGGCGAATTGTCGCCAATGCCGATGAGGATGCGCCCCTTGGCGTCGCGCGCGATGCCGCCGCCCAGGTGGATGGCGCCGTCCTGGTCGATCGGCACCTCGATGATGGTCCTGTCCCGGGCCGGGTCGATCCGTCCATCATGGATCACCATGCGCGTCAGGCGCATGACCGATTTCTTCTCCTCCGGGCTGAAAAAGACATAGAAGGCGCCGTTGTCGCGGAAGGCGGGGTCGAACGCCACCCCCATCAGGCCCACCTCGCCGAACACCGCGGCCTTCACCCGGCCGACGCGCCGCGCCTGCCCTCCCCGGGGAAGCAGCAGCACCCCGCCCGGCCTCTCGATGATGATGACGCTGCCGTCGTCGAGCACATCGATGCCCATGGCGTCGGCGAGGCCCGTGGCCAATGGGACGCGCTCGAGGCGCCGGGGGTCGAAATCAGGTTGGGCCAAGGCGGAAAGGGCCAGGCAGAGCAGCATGGCGGGGGCTCCCGGGAGAGGATTTGCAACCCCCTCAGGATACACCCAGCGCCTTGAAACGCGCCACCGTGTCGCGGATGGCCACCTCCGTCGGCAGCCGTTCCATGCTGCTGGCGCCGTAGAAGCCGTCGCATTCGGGCACCCTCTCAAGCACGAATCGGGCGTCCTCCGGCTCGGCGATCGGCCCGCCATGGCACAGGACGAACACGCCGGGCTTGGCGGCGCGCGCGGCGCGGGCGATCGCCCCCACCTCGCCGACGCATTGCTCCAGCGTACGGGCCGTTTGCGCGCCGATGCTGCCCGAGGTGGTGAGCCCCATGTGCGCGACGATGATGTCGGCGCCGGCGCGGGCCAGCAGGTCGGCCTGCGCCGGCTCGAAGGCGTAGGGGGTGGTGAGCATGTCCATCGCCCCCGCGCGGGCGATCATCTCGATCTCGGCTCCGAACCCCATCCCCGTCTCCTCGAGGTTCTGGCGGAACACGCCGTCGATGAGGCCCACGGTGGGGAAGTTCTGCACGCCGGCGAACCCCATGGCGCGCAGTTCCGCCAGGAACGGCTCCAAAATCAGGAACGGGTCGGTCGCGCACACCCCGGCCAGCACCGGCGTCTTCCTCGCGATGGTGAGCACCTCGCGCCCCAGCTCGCGCACGATGTCGTTGGCGTTGCCATAAGGCATCAGGCCGGCGAGGGAGCCGCGTCCGGCCATGCGGAACTTTCCGGAGTTGTAAATGACGATCAGGTCGATCCCGCCGGCCTCGGCGGCCTTCGCCGAAATGCCGGTTCCCGCCCCGCCGCCGATGATCGGCATGCCGGCCTTCCGCATCTCGCCGAAGCGCGCCAACAGCGCTCCCCGCTCGTGTGGCCTCATGACTTCCCCCCCGCCAGCCTCAGGAACTCGCCGGCCATCAATTCAGAACATTCAGGATCGTTGATATGACCGCGGTGCGAGGCCACGGTACGCCCCGGGCCGGGCTTCAGCTCCGCCCGCAATGTCCCAAGGAGCGCCTCCGTGGCCTCCGGATCATGGAACGGCTGCCCCGGTGCGTCGAGCGCCGACACCCCCGTCGCCGGCAGCACCACCGACCAGGGGGCCTTTGAGGCGTTCAGCTTCCCGGCGATGAAGCGGCCGAACGCCCGGTTCTCCTCCGCCGTGGTCCGCATCAGCGTCACCTGCGCGTTGTGCCTGTGGAATTTCCGCCCGTTGAACTTCCCGGGAACCGTCTCGAGCGGCCCGAAGTTCACCATGTCGAGCGCCCCCACCGACACCACATACGGAACTCCCGCCCGGACGATCGCCTCCATCCGCCCCGGCCCGCCCGGCATCACCCCGCCGACAATCTCGTCGGCCACTTCCGTCGTCGTCGCGTCGATCACCCCGGCGATGCTTCCCGAGGCCACGAGCCGTTCCATGATCTTCCCGCCCGTTCCGGTGGCATGGAACACCATCGGTTCCCATCCCGCCTGCTCCACGATCCGGCTGGCCCCGGTCACGCAGGGCGTCGTCACACCGAACATGGTCATCGCCGCCACGGGTCGGTCGGCGACGGCCCCGGCCTCCGCGGGCGCCAGCGCCATGCCCGCCATGGCCGCCGCGGCGCGCCTCAGGATGGGCCTCAGCACCCGGTTGAGTCCCGCGACATCCACCAGGCTTGGAACCAGGATCAGGTCGGTCGCGCCCACATAGCCGTCCACCCGGCCCGAGGCCATCGTCGAGACGATCATCTTCGGCACGCCCACCGGCAGCGCCCCGAATCCCGCCGCCAGCAGCGCCGTGCCTCCGCTGCCTCCCAGTCCCAGCACTCCGGCCAGCCTGCCCCCGCCATGCTCGGCAGCCAGGTAAAGGGCCAGCGCCCCTCCCATTTTCCCGATCCTTTCGGCCCTGTCCCCGTCGGGAACGCCAACGCCCGCGGCCGAAAGCACCACTTCCCGGGAAATGTCGGTGGGCGGATCGGCGGCCCCCAGCGTGCCGACATCCACGGTTTCGGCGGCGCACCCCATTTCCCGCGCGCATGCCGCCAAATAGGCCAGTTCACGCCCCTTGGTGTCCGCGGTTCCCACCACCAGAATCCTGGGCTTCAATGTTGTCGCCATGGAAATTTCCAAGGAAAATCGCGTTCCGACTCGCGAAGTGAACGCGCGAACCACGCCGATACGATAATAATTCAGAAGCGCCGTGTTTTCGGGGAGGGCGTCGCCTCATGCGTCTGGCTTGCGCCTTGCTGGTGCTTCTGGCGGTTTCCACGCCCGCCAAGGCTGGAACCTTCTGGTTTTTCAGCTATTCCGGCATGCGCTGGTGCGCCCCGGGCCTCGTGGCCGTGAGCCAGGCGTCCTACATTCGTGTGAATCTGGGGGCTTCGGGGTATTCCTCGTGCTTCCGCTATGGCGCCGTGGTGCCCGCCTATGGCGTCTGGTGGCGTGGCCCATGCCTCTGTTCCCCCTGGGGGTACGGGTTCCCCGGCGTCGCCATGCTGGCACCCGCCCCGGCTCCCTTGTTCCCGTTCGGGCCCTTCGCCGTTCCCGTGGCTGCCAACATCGCCGTTGGTTCCGGCCAGCAACCGGGCCTCACCCCGGCGTTCCCTCCCTCGGGAGACCGCAGGCGCGCGAAATTGTCACCCCGCGAGCAGGCCGACCGTCTGGTGGATCAGGCCCGCGAGGCCCTCGAGCTTGAGCTTCCGGGCCTGGCCCGCAACCACCTCCAGGCGGCGCGCGCCCTCGATCCCGACAGCCGGCGCGTCGAGGTCATGCTGGGTGAGACCCTATTGCTTCTCGGCAAGCACCATGCCGCCTCGAAACTGCTGCGCGCGGCCTGGGCCGATGAGGGCGTCCTGGTGGCCGAGATGCGCGGCTGGCTGGCCGGCATCGCCGACTCGCCAAGATTCCGGTCCGCCCTCGACAAGCTGGAGGCCCTGAGGGCCCGCTTCCCCGATGATCCGGATATCGTGTTCCTCGAGGCCCAGGGGCGCACCTTGGCGGGGCACGACGCCCTCGCCCGCCCCCATTGGAAGCGCCTCGCCGCCCACGCTCCCGATCGAGCCGTCGCCTCGCGCGTGCTGGTGCAACATCCCGACTGATTCCCAAGGCCATGCCCACGCTCCTTCTCAGCGCCCGCGACCTCTCCCGCGGATTTGACCGCGACCCCCTGTTCCGGGAAATCGGGTTGGAGGTCTACGCCGGGGAGCGCGTCGGCATCGTCGGGCCCAACGGCTGCGGCAAGACCACGCTCCTGAGAATCCTTGCCGGACGCGACCGGCCCGACACCGGCGATGTCGACCTCCATGCCGGCGCCCGCTCGGCCCTGCTGTCGCAGCAGCCCGACTTCGCCCCGGGGGCCACGCTCATCGAGGAGGCCCGCCGCGCCCTGGGAGAGGTGCTTGCCGCGCAGGCCGAACTCGAACAGGCCGCGAGCGACATGGCCCATGCCGCGGATCCTGCCTTGCGCGCCCAGGCCGCCGCGCGCTTCGACAGGCTCCACTCCCTTCTCGACAGCACCGGGTCGTTTGTCGTCGAGCACCAGGTGGAGCGGGTTCTCGTCGGCCTGGGATTCGCCCCCGAGGCGTTCGACCGACCCGTCTCCACCTTCTCCGGCGGGCAGATCAACCGGCTGATGCTGGCCAAGCTGCTGCTGGCCCGGCCCGATGTGCTGCTGCTCGACGAACCCACCAACCACCTCGACATCGCCACGCTCCGCTGGCTCGAGGACCACCTCCTCGGCCTGCCGCAGGGCATGCTCATCGTCAGCCACGACCGCGCCTTCCTCGACCGCGTCGCCAACCGGATCATCGAGCTGTCGGGTTCCGGTCTCGACAACTATCCCGGCAACTTCAGCCACTACTGGCGCCTCAGGCGCGAAAGGCACGAGGCCGCCCTCAAGGCCTGGGAAGCCCAGCAGGAGGAGATCGCCCGCCAGGTCGACTACATCCGCCGGGTGAACTACGGCCAGCTCCACAAGCAGGCCGCCTCGCGCCAGAAGCAGCTCGACAAGATCGAGCGGCTCGAGAAGCCCGTCCTGGTCTCGGGCCCCGGCATCGCCTTCGGCGCCGAGGTCGCCCGCACCGGCGACAATGTCATCGACGCCACGGGCCTCTCCAAGGCGTTCGACAAAACCTTGTTCAAGGGCCTGTCGCTCCAGGTGCAGCGCGGCAGGCGCGTCGGCATTGTCGGGCCCAACGGCAGCGGCAAGACCACCCTGCTGCGCATCATTCTCGGGCAGGAACCCGCCGACAAGGGCGAGGTGCGGCTGGGGGCCCATGCCAAGGTCGGCTACTACGACCAGCACCTCCACTGCCTCGATCCTGAAAAGACCGTCCTCGATTCGGTGCGGATCGACGACGGCCCGCGACTCACCGAGCAGGAGTTGCGCAACATCCTCGGGTCGTTCGGCATCGACGGCGAGATGGTCGGCCAGAAGGTGTCGGGGTTGTCAGGCGGCGAGAAAAGCCGCGTGGCCCTGGCCGCCATCGCCGCGCGCGGCGTGAATGTGCTGGTGCTTGACGAGCCGACCAACCATCTCGACCTGTGGGCCTGCGAGAGCCTCGAGGAGGCGCTGCGCGGCTTCGGCGGCACGGTGATCGTGGTCAGCCACGACCGATGGTTCCTCAACCGCGTGACGGAGATGCTGGTGGTGCTCGACGGCGCCGGGCGCGCCGAGGTGGTCCACGGCAATTGGGAGCTGTACGAGAGGCTGCTGGCCAGCAGGGCCGAGGAGGCCCAGCCGAAGGCGGCGAAGTCCGCGCCGGCCAAGCCCGCGGCGGCCCGAACCGAGCCGGTCAGGCGCAAGCGCCAGTTTCCCTACCGCCAGGTGGAGGAGATCGAGGCCGACATCGAGGAAGCCGAGGAGGAGCGCGACGAGCTCGCCCGCCTTCTCGAACAGCCCGAAACCTACCGCGACGGCCGCAAGGCCAAGGAGGTGCAGGAGAACCTCGAGGCCGTCAAGGCCACGCTCGACCGCCTGTACCTCCACTGGGAAGAGGCCTCCGAGCTGAATTGATCCGTCAACGCTTTGTGCCTTTACCCGGCGCCTGACGGCGCTCGGCTCCACATTCCGTTCGAGGAGCCGAGGGCCTTAGCACTGATTTGGAGCCGAGGGCCTTAGCACTGATTTGGAGCCGAGGGCCGTCAGGCCCCGGGTCCGGGTCGCACAACCCCCATCCCCCGCTATACTTTCGCCATGTCACTGCCGCCCGACGCGCTTCCCGACTTCACCATCCTCGGCACCGCCGGGGAGGGCGCCTTCGGCACCGTGCTGGTGGTGCGCGACCAGACCGGCGTGCCCATGGCCCTCAAGGTGCTTCACCGAGGCGACCACACCGAGCGCGAGCATGCCGCCCTGGTTTCGATCCGCTCGCGCCCGGGCAAGCACCCCGGCCTCATCGACATCCATCATGTCGGCACCGCCGCCACCGGCCACCTGTACTACACCATGCCCCTGGCCGACCCGGCCACCTCCTCCCGGCCCGGGGAACCCGGCTACGCCCCCCGAACGCTCGCCCGCCATCTCCGCGACCATGGCCCGATGCCTCCCGCCGAACTCCGCCCCCTCGCCGCCTCCCTGCTCGACACCGCCGCATGGCTTCATGCCAACGGCATCGCCCACCGCGACATCAAGCCCGGAAACATCCTGTTCGTCAGCGGCGCGCCCAAGCTTGCCGACCTTGGCCTCGCCTGTTCCAGCGAGGTCGACAACCGACCGGCGGGCACCCCCACCTACCTGCCGCCCGATGGATCCGCGGGAGCCGATGCCGACCTTTACGCCCTGGGAAAGGTGCTGTACGAGTGCGCCACGGGCGCCGACCCCGACGACTATCCGTCGCTGCCGCGGGCCTACCTGTCCGGCCCTTGGAAAAACGCCGGCCCCGCCTTCAACAAGTTCCTGCACCGGGCATGCGCCCCCGCCGCGGCCGACCGGTTCGCCTCGGCCGCCGACTTCCGGCAGGCCTTGGAAGCGGCCCTCGAACCTCCCAGGTGGTCGCGCCGGAAATGGATTCCGCTGGCGGTGGGCGCCGGCGCCCTGGCTGTTGCCGCGCCGTTCGCCTGGCGGCGACCACGGCCACCCGAACCACCCCCCGACCCGCCGTTCACGCTTCCCGACGGCCTTTCGCCAGCCGACCAGGTGAAGGCCGTCTATGCCGAACTCAGGCGCCGCAACCTCCGGTTTCCCATGGTTGGCCGTTGGCGCGAGGAGGAAGGCCGCGTGGTGCGCCTCGATATTCCCGCCGGCGACATCACCGATCTTTCACCCGTCGGCGCGCTGGTTCATCTGCGCCATGTCGGCTGCGGTTGCGGCAACGGCAACCTGCGCGGCAACTTGCAAAGCCTGAATGGCCTTCGCGGCTTGCGGCTCACCTCGCTGGAATGCGTGCAACAGCAGGTTTCCAACCTCGATCCCTTGGCCGGAATGCCGCTGGGCCGGCTCGAGGCCGGCTGGAACGACATCGCCGACCTCGGTCCCTTGGCCTCGCTTCCGTTGGCCGAACTCATGGTCAACTCGAACCCTGTCGCCAGCCTCAAGCCGATTGCCGACCTGCCGCTGATCAAGCTGGGCGTTGGACACACCCCCGTGACCGACTGGACCCCGCTTGAGCGGATGCCGTTGCGGATATTGGCGGTTTCCGGAACGGGTTTTTCCGATTTCCGAGTGCTGAAAAACGCCCGTCTCGAGTGGCTGAATGCCGAGGGTTGTCCCGTGGCCGACTGGTCGCCTCTCGACGCCATGCCCTTGGCTGAGTTGATGGTGTCCGGCACCGGCGTGCCCTCGAGGGCCTGGGTGCTGGCGCACCCCACGCTGCGCGCCGTCAACGGCCAGCCGAGAGATGAGTATTTGAAGTAGTAATGAGGAGCCGCCGACGCGAGTTCCTCACCCGGGTCCATCCATCTCTCAATCGCTCTCCATCACATCCCATCACCCCGCCAAACAGCCAGCGGATTCGGCTGCTTGTCGGTCACATACGCGACCGCGTCCCGCACGGCCCGCGCGTCGCGCAACCACCGCCTCGACCCCTTCGCCGTCCAGAACGATCCGCCCGCCGGCACCGGCCGCGACTTCTTCAGGGCCCGCGTGGCCCATGCCTTCACAACCGTGAGGGCTGTTCGGGAATCTTCCCCGCCTCCAATCCCAACCACAATGTGCGCATGATTGACCATCACGCTGGCCGCCATGATTGGCCAACCCTTCACGCCCGCTGTGTCCCGCACTTGGGCCAGCACCGTCCCGGCATCTTCCCGTGAAAGCGTCACGGCCCGGTCCGCCATCCGTTGCCTGGCCCATTGTTCCAGCCCCGGCATGTCCGCATCGCAGGGGGTGCCGAAGCGGTTGTGGATCGCCCGTGTTCCGTCTTCTTGCCTCACATTTCCGACGAAGCCGCGCCTGTCTCCGGGCAGCCACTGGCCGTAGCAGGTCCAGGTGAACAGCCAGTACCTGAAGGAGGCAAACTCCATGCTCTGGGTCTCCTCGTGGCTCAACCGGTGGAGCCGAGCGCCGTACCTCTGGTTGGAGCCGAGCGCCGTCAGGCGCCGGGTCAACCAACACCCATGCCATTCCCACCG
>JAGWVO010000489.1 GCA_018970845.1 Planctomycetota bacterium | reverse complement strand
GTCACCATGGTGGCGGGAACGGCCCTTTCCTCGAGGGCCTCAATGGCCAATCGCCTGACGGGCTTTCGCGCGGGCGCATGGCCCGATCCCCAGAGGCGCGACCACAGCGAGCGGACCTGATTGCGCGACATGAAGCACCTCGTCCCTGAAAACCGCGCTGATCTTTCAGGCCGGACGGTGCATTCCTTGCCACGCCGTCAGCCCGGGCGGTTTTTTCCTGCGCTTGTCCTTTGAATCGTCGTGATGCCTCGGGAGCCTAGATGACGTGTGAATGTGGAATGAGTCGAACCACGGTTTCCAGTCGTCATAGCCGTCCCAACCGGCATCATCCCCGGAACCGACCGGAGAGGGAACCGTTGCCGCGTCGCTCCGCGAATCGGCCTCGGCTTCCTCACTTTTGACGGGTGGAAGCGAAGGAAGGTTTGCAGTGATTGATTAATATTTTATTAGATTTCCGTATATATCAGCATTGTCTGCGCTGTTATCCCGGAAAAACGCCGGATGAGCGTTCCTTGCTGCCCGACTGGAATGCGAAAAGGGCATCGATCAGCTGCCGAGTGGCCCCGCTGTAACGCCTCACCTGGCCGTTCCCGTTGGCGCCGGCGCCCACCAGGATGTCGGCGATGCCGTCGTTGTTGAAGTCGGCGATGGCGGCGACACGCGCGCCGGTGGTGGCGTTGCCGAAAGCCGAGAAGCTGCCCAATGTCCGCAGGGTTTGCCCGTCCACCACGGTGACGCGGCTCGAACCGGCGAGCGCCCCGAGCACGATGTCGGCCCGATTGTCGCCATTGAGATCGGCCGCGGCAATGCTGAAGCCGTTGGTGCTGCCCGCTCCAGCGACCGTGAAGTTGCGGACCTGGATTCCGGTGGAAACATCGAACGCCACCACGCGGGCCGCGTTGCCCGTGAGCGGGGCGCAGATGAGTTCGGCCCGGCCATCACCCGTGAGGTCGCCCGCGGCGATCGAAACCCCGCCGGTGAAGTTGGTGGCATAGGCGAGCCGGGAGAACAGCAATGAACCGTCGGCGCCCGAGAAAGCCCGCACCAGCGGGGAGGTGCCTGTTGAGCCCGGGGCCACGGCAATGTCGCCGACGCCGTCGCCGTTGACATCGCCCACGGCAAGGTTGACAGGCCTCGTGTAGTTCGGGCTGAAGGCCGAGAAGCGGCGCCCGGGCAGCACCGCGAGGGATTGCCCGTCGATCACTCCCACGGTGGAGCCGACCGTGGTGGAGTAGACGACATCCACGACGCCGTCGCCGGTGACATCGCCGGTGGCGACCCGGAAGCCGGCCATGTAGTTGGTGGTTTCAGGGAACAGGGTGGTGATGGGCGCGCGCGTGGCGGCATCGAAAACCTGGATGCCCGACCCCGTGCCGCTGGCCACGGCGAAGAACGGCGCGCGGCCGGTGACGACCGTGGTCCCAAGGGCGCTGCCGCTGGCACCCTCGAAGTTGCCGTCACCCGAGTAGACGGCCGTGAAGGCATGGGCTCCGATGCGGGAGGGCACATGGTTGATGGTGACCACGCCGGCCTGCAGCGACCGGGGAGCGCCGATGGCGACGCCGTTGTCCATGAACTGAACGGTGCCCCCGGCGGAACCGAAGAGGTTGGCCGAAAGCGTTGCGGTCAGCGAGACGGATCCTCCGAGATTCATCAGCGGTGTCGAGGCGGTCACGGTCAGCGAAGTGAGAGCCTTGCCCACGGTGAGTGGAAGGGCGGCTGACTTGGAACCGTTGAAATTGGCGCTGTCGCCCGAGTAGGCGGCCTGAAACTGGTAATTTCCGGCGTCGAGGAAGACATTCTGCTGAGGTAGCTGGAAGACCTGGGCGGTGACGGAATTGATCGTCCTGCCAGAGAGGGTGTCAACCACCGAAACGGTTCCCGACTGTGGTGAGGCGAGCGTTCCCTGACTGTCGGGAAGGACGGTGGCGCCGATGGAAACGGGGTCGCCGTAGCGCGGATTGGCCGGCGGGACGAGGGAGAGGGAGGTCGTGGTGCCCTGCGGCGAGACGGTGATGGTGACGGGGCCGGCCCATTTGAGGCGATCGGGTTCCGACCCGTAGCGGGCATAGACCAGGTTGGCGCCCAGGGCGAGCGTGGAATTGGGAATGTCGGAACGGAAGTTGCCGTTGTAAATGGTTCCCGGGCGAAGCGGATCGAGACTGGATGATGTGGATGTCTGGGTGCCGATGACAAACGCCTGATTGCCCCGGAAAACAACGAACTCGATGGTCGCCCCGCTCAGGACGGGAGTTTCCAGGGCCCTGAGGTTAACGGTATCGCCACGAACCACCGTCGGGTTGACAGCCGCGAGGGAAAGCATCGAGGCCGTGACGGTGGCGGTTGCCGACGCGGGAGTGTAGAGCGGATTGTCGGGCAGGAACTGGGCGGTGATGTCGCTGGAACCGGTCGCGGGGAACGAGAGGGTCAACGATGCCGAGCCACCGACCAAGGGAACGGGCGCCCCGACGGCGATGCCATTGGCCAGGAAGAGGATGGAACCGGTCGGCGCGACGCCTCCCGAGGGACCGGAAACCGTCGCTTGCAAGGTGGAGGAGGCGTTTGGCCCGGCGACAAGCCTGAGGGAACTGCCCGCGGCTGGCAGAAGGGTCATGGTTGGGGCGGCCTGGTTCACCGTCAGCGTGGCGGCCGGGGAAACGGAGGCGTTGAAGTTGAGGCCGTCACCGGTGTAGCGGG
>JAGWVO010000488.1 GCA_018970845.1 Planctomycetota bacterium | reverse complement strand
ATCCCATGAAAGGCGCCGCGAAGGCGATCACAAGGGCGCTCAGGTTGATGGTGAGCTGGAACTGGATGAACCGCTGGATGTTTTCATGCAGGGCGCGCCCCCAATGCACGGCCTTCACGATCGTGGCAAACGAGTCGTCAAGCAGGATGATCTTGCTGGCCTCCTTCGCCACCTCGGTGCCGGCGATTCCCATGGCCAGGCCGACATCGGCCCGCTTGAGGGCGGGAGCGTCGTTGGTTCCGTCGCCGGTCACCGCCACGACCTCGCCCCTTTCCTGCAACAACCTGACGAGACGCAGCTTGTCGAGGGGACGGGCCCTGGCGAGGATCGCGACCCTGGCGACCTCCTCGCGGGCCACTGTCTCGCTCATCGCCTGAAATTCGGCGCTTGTGATCACCATCGGCCGGTTGCTGTCGATCAGTCCGGCCTCCCGTCCGATGGCCTTGGCGGTTTCCGGATTGTCACCCGTGACCATCATGACGGAGATGCCGGCATCCCGGCAGGAAGCAATGGCGCCCGCGACATCTTCCCGCAGGGGATCGCGTATGGCGACAAATCCGTCGAAAATCATCCCCTGTTCAAGCTCGCCGCGCCGCGCGTGGAGAGTGTCGGGATCCGACGGCTGGCTGGAATCAAGCGGGCGATGGGCGAATGCGAGGGTGCGCATCGAGTCACCCGCCGCTGACGCGATCAGACCGGCAATCCTTTCCCTGTCGGAGGGATGCAGCGGCCGAGCCAGGCCCGAGGAGTCGAGCAAGCGGTCACACATCGGCAAGACCACCTCGGCGGCGCCCTTGACCAGAATGACTCCGCCGCCGCCAAGCCGGACAACGCTTGTCATGCACTTGCGGTCCGATGTGAAATGCCCTTGGTAGAGGGCGGGAATATCCGAGCGCAGGGCAAGGTAATCAACCCCGGCCTCGCCAAGCCAATGAAGAAGGGCGCCCTCGGTGCCGTTTCCCACGACAACAACGCGACCCTCCCTTTTTTCCAGCACGGCGGTTGAATTCACGGCGGAGTTCATGCCCACCCATCCGGGGGCTGTTTCCCCCCGCACTTGGGCGGCCTGGATCATCATTTCAGGCCAACCAGCGCACCCTTTCTCAATCAACAGTTCGCCATAACCGATCCTGGTGACGGCCATCCTGTTTTTCGTCAGGGTTCCAGTCTTGTCGGAACAAATCACCGTGGCGGAGCCTATGGTTTCGCATGCCACCAACTGGCGGACGAGGCTGTTGGCCCTTGTCATTTTTCTCATGGCCAGAGCCAGCGACACGGTGACGCTCATCGGCAGGCCTTCGGGAACAGCCACCACAACGATGATGACGGCATAAACCACCGCGCCAAGAAGCGCTCCCGTCGCGGAGAGCGGATCGCTGAAACTGCCGCCGGCCCATTCCTTGGCAAGCATCGCGCAGAAGATAAGGAAAGCAGCCGCGTATCCGGCCCATGTGATGGTGTCGGCAAGTTCCTTGAGCCTGGATTGGAGCGGAGTGGGAGCCTTGGAGACGGTCAGGCGGTTTCGTACCCGGCCTTCGCGGCTATCCCCGTCAACGAGTTCCTCGGCATCAACGGAACCCAGGGCTCTCGCGATCTTTCCAACCATCGTGGAGTCGCCGGACTCGCACACGAGCATGGTGCCAACACCGGCGACAACCTGGGTTCCCCTGAACACGCAAGCGGTGTGCTCGGGGCCGGAAGATGAATCGGGGGCCTTCCCGGTGGCCTTGCGGACCGGCAGCGACTCGCCCGTGATCAACGACTGGTCGAGCGAAAGCTCGCTCGCCGAGACCAGCCTTCCGTCGGCGGGAACCTCGTCGCCCGCCTCGAGCAGCACGATGTCGCCAACGACAACATCATCCATCCTGATGGTCTGGAATATACCCGCGCGGCGCACCTTGGCGCGTATCCGGTCACGCGCGGCGTTGAGCGCCTCGAACTCCCTGTCGCTCTTGTGCTCGCTCGCGAATGCCACGCCCGTGGCCAGCACGACGGCGACCATCACGGCCACTCCCTCGTATGAGGGATGTTCGCCCAGGAAACTCATGGCGCACAAGGATGTTGCCGCCAGCAGCATCAGGCTGGCGAACCAGGGCCGCAATCGGGCAAACAGAAGGGGTGGCCCAAGCGCGAAGGCGGAAACGGCCATGCCCGCGAGGCCGTACAGGGCGGAAGCCTTGAACAGGTCCACCACGGTGGAAAGCAGCGCGGCGGCCAACAGGATGCGGATGATCGGCTCGTCGAACTTGGCCAGGAACTTGCGCCATACAGGCTCGCGAGGCAGGGGAGTGAGCGTGTTGGCGCCAAGGCGATCCGAGCTTTCCCGAACCTGGGCCGCCGCCAGCCCGTGTTCGAGATCCAGCCCGGGGAAAATCCCGGCCGGCCCGGCAACTTGGTCGATCGATCGCACGGGACGAGCTCCTGGTTCCCGGCCCCGGCACGGGTGAAGGGATCAGCCTTCCTGGATTTCCTTCGTTTTCTTGTCCGCCAGTTCCCCGATGCGGTCCTCGAACTTCTTGAGGAGCTTCTGGCAATCATCCTTGCCACGCGCCAGCTCGTCCTCCGTGAGCGTGCCGCCCTTTTGAGCCGTTTCCAGATCCTTGTTGGCGTCACGGCGGACATTCCTGCACGAGACCTTGGCGTCCTCTGCGGCCTTCTTCACCCTCACAGCCAGCTTGGAACGCTGGTCTCCCGACA
>JAGWVO010000030.1 GCA_018970845.1 Planctomycetota bacterium | reverse complement strand
GCCGTCGTCTCCGGAACGCTTCAGGGAGGCGAGGAAAGGCCCGGGCAACGCCTCGGGGGAATGCTCGAGCAAGATTCGCGTGGCCCCCGCCGCCCCGAGAGAAATCTCGTTTTTGCCAGGATTGGCGGCCGAGGGAACCGCCGCGCGACCCACGGCGAATCGGCCGACCCGCAATACATAATGCCGATGCTCATTGCCCTTGAACCGGGCATCACGAACTTCCAAGGTGTAGGTTCCGGCTTTCTCGAAGGTGTGTTCGAAACGGCAATCGAAATAAAGCCCCGCGTCATTGTCCCGCTCGGCGACGAACCGGCCGGAGGCGTCGCGGATCGTCACCAGGGGATCGGCGTCCTTGCCAAAGCGATTGGCCACGACCTCGAAACCCACCCGTTCGCCCGCCTTCGCCTCGATCCGGTAGCGGTCGCTCGCCCCTTCGCGAAGGACGCCCCATGCGGCCGCCGGCTTGGCCAGCCTTGCTTCCCCTTCATCCGTTCCCCCCGGACGAACCGGCAGGTCATCGACAAGGAACAGGTGCAGGTTGCTGAGCCCGTCGGGAGTGGCCACGCGCACCCCGCCGATGCCGACGGGGGAGTCAGGCGAGGCGGTGATTTCGAAAACCGCGCGCTCCGAAGCGGCCTCGACGGGCTTGGCCTTGAGGGTTCCCGCTGGCAGGGAGTTCCAGATGTCGAAGGCCTTGGCGAGGTTTTTGCCCACGAATGTCACCCGCGTCGTCTTGCCGCGTTCCACCACGGGAGGGCTGATATGTTCCACGAACGACTGGGCTTCCACCCCGGCCGGAAACGCCATGGCCAAGGCCAGAAGCACGATCAGATTCCGCGAGGCTGTGGAAACCATGCTCGGTGTGGGGCTTGGGGTGGGAAAAACATCCGCCTTTTGGCTGGCATTATGCTCAATGTTACACTGTAATCTTGTTTAACGCACGATTGATTGTTCATCATGCCGATGATTGAAGAAAAAGACCCGCTCCGTTGATACGACCGAACGCCGTAGTCACCGACAGGGATCATCACCATGCTCCATTTCTGGAATCATCGCTCCCTGGATCGCCGTGAACTCCTCCGCGCCGGCGGCCTGGCGGTTGGCGGCCTGTCCCTGCCCGGGTTGATCTCACGCCCGGCCGGCGCCTCACCGGGGTCACGCTCGTTCGGCAAGGCGAAGAACTGCATTCTGCTTTACCTTTCGGGCGGCCCGGCCCAACTCGACACATTCGACCCCAAGCCGGATGCCCCCGCCGACATCAGGGGAGAGTTTTCCACCATCCCCACCTCGCTGCCGGGCGTCAGGTTTTCCGAACTCCTTCCGAATGCCTCGAAGTGGATGCACAAATCCGCCCTGGTTCGCACGATGTGCCACGACCATAACGACCATGGCCGCGGTTCGTACTGGATGTTCACCGGCTACCAGTATCCCGGCTCGGTGCCCGATGTTGAGAAAATGTCCCGCTCCGACATGCCCCACATGGGCTCGTGCGTTGCCAAACTCGCGCCGGGGGCCGGGCCCCTGCCCCCCTTCGCGCTCGTTCCCCACCGCATGGATGTTTCGTCGGGCCGCAGGGCTGGTCAGTTTGCCGGGGCCCTGGGGCCCCGCTTCGATCCGCTCCTGACGGGCGGCAACCCCAACGATGAAGATTTCAAGCTCGATCACATCCCCCTGATCGCCAACCAGCCGACGGATGTGGTGAAACGCCGGTTGTCGCTCGTCGATCAACTCAACTCGCAGGCCGACTCCCTCAACGAGCTGGCCATGAGCCGCACGATTCGCGAGGGTCAGGCCAAGGCCGTCAGCGTCATTTCATCCGAGGCGGTTCGCAAGGCGATCGACCTCTCCGCGGTGTCGAAGGGCGACCGCGAACGATATGGCCGCAATCTTTTCGGCCAATCGGTGCTGCTTGGCAGCCGCCTCCTCGACGCGGGTGTTCGCCTGGTGCAATGCAACTGGCAGCGTCGGCAGGGAAAGAACGGCTTCGCATGGGACACGCACTGGAACAACTTCTCCGCGCACAAGGAGGACTTGGTGCCCCCGTTCGACCAGGCCTTCCACGCCCTGATGACCGACCTTGAGAAAACCGGAAAGCTCGATGAAACGCTGGTGGTTGTGGCCGCGGAATTTGGGCGTTCCCCGAAGATCACGCGTTCCAACGGCGGCCGCGAGCACTGGCCCGATTGCTACACGGTCCTTTTCGCCGGCGGCGGGATCAAGGGCGGCCAGGTCCACGGCCAATCCGACAAGATCGCCGCCCTACCCATGACATTGCCAACCTCGCCGGCCGACTTCACGGCAACCATCTACCACTGCCTGGGAATCGATCCGCACACCGAGTCGCATGATCAGGGTGGCCGCCCGTTCGCGCTTTCCAAGGGCAATCCGATCGCTTCGCTGATTGGTTGATTGGCCACGGCCGAAAGCTTCAGTGAAGACAACCGAACATCGTGCGATAATTGATTCGCTTTGTTCTGCCAGCCAACGCCTTTGAAAAAATCGGTGGAAACCACCAAGGAGCGCCTTGACGGGGGGATTGGTTTGGAATCCTCCCCGGTCAGTCCGTTTTGTCCCTCACCGGGACAGTGAAAACGATCGGCTCGAATGATCCGGGCCAATCCGCAAAACGGATGGTCACGGTGGCCGTCGCCTCCCGCGCTTCTCCCGGCAAGGGCACCTCGACCGAGGCGCCAAACGGGTCGGTGCCGCCCTTTCAGCAATCGTCCTTGAAAGGCTTCTCGAACGGTTCACCCACGGGCAGGCCACGCTCGTCGCGGCAGACGATGCGGGCGCTGGCGGAAACCCGGTCGGCGCCCTCGGTGAACCGCAGCCAGAAATTGTCAGCAAGGCCGGGCCCCGCGACGATGAATTTGAGGCCGATGGTTCCGGTGGCGCCGGCAACCCAGTCATCCACGGGATAAGGCTTGGGCCGCAGGATGTCGCCTTCCCGCGGCAACTCACCCGCCGGTATTTCGGGTCTCAACAACCCGAGTTGGCGGCCGACCAGACCAGTGACGCGGGAATCGAGCGCGAACACCAAGGTTGAAAGAAGGATCAGGATGCCGATGAGGATCGGCATCCTGGAGAAAAAACCCTTCGCATGGGATGGGCTGGATGGCGGCATGGCCGCGACGCTTCCGGTCATGGAGCCTGGGGATCGTCGGGAATGTCGCCCTCGTTGGGGCTGGCGATGAAGTACCAGTTCTTGTCGCTGATGGCCGAACTGAGGCTCACCACGCTGCCGTCAGCCATGCCAATGTTGATGGAACCGACGCTGAAGGCCTGTTCCTTGTAAGGGTGATTGTTGTCCACCGGAGGGGCGAACTGGGGCGCCTTGTGGCAACGGAATTCCCAAGGCTTGGTGCCCGTCCACTCGGTGGGAACAGCAGCGGCATTGTTCACAAACACCGATCTGGCCCAGTACGGGGCGTTGTAAAGCGAATTGGTCACGATTGTCGGCGTGGCCAGTTGCGAAGGCTGGCGAGCCCATTGATGGGCAGGCTGGGGAACCTGCCAGCCATAGGCCCAGAGCATGGCTCCCGAAGTGGGCGTGCCGGTGGGTCGCTTGCACACGGCGTAATGCTCGGAAACGATCATCGTGTGGGACAGGCCGTCCGTCACGCTGGGGGCAAGCTGAACTCCCATGTCGCCAAACACCATCCAGTTGGCGGCATAGCTGGTCAGGCCCCAGTTGGTGTTGCCGTTGGTCGACCAGGCGGGAATCGGACTGGAGCCGAAGGTGTTGTAGGTGCTGGCGGTGAGTTGGAAGGTGCCCTGGCCGAGGGTCACATCAAGGGGAGCCTGCAGCGTCTTGATGACAGCGCTCTTGGCGGCGTCGGGGCCCTGCTTGAACAGCGCTTCCTGCTCAAGGTAAGGCAGCAGGCTGTGCCAGAAAGATGATCCTGTGCCGCTGGCATAGACTCCGAACATCGGGGGCGCCTTGCCCATGGCATCGGCGGCGTTATGCACCGCCAGGCCGATCTGCTTGAGGTTGTTCTTGGACTGGGCATTGGCCGCCGCGGCGCGCACCTTTTGCACCGCGGGCACCAGAAGGCCGATGAGAACCGCGATGATGGCGATCACCACCAGCAGTTCGATGAGCGTGAAACCGTTTCGGACTCGGCGAGACATGGAAAAACTCCCAAGGTGTGTCGATTCTGATGGTGGATCCGGCGCTTTTGGGCGCCAAGGACCCTTTGGGGTTGGAGCGGAATCGGATGAAGGTGTTTGTGAGGCGGGCACGCCGGCTCAGCGGCAAGCCACTCACGAGAATCCGGGGAAATCTCGCCCCGGGCGACGGCATGCGGCGGAATTGACGGGAGCCGGTCGCATGAAGTTCAGTATCCCAGTTCGTTGCGGACTTTCGAGGCGCAGCGGGCCAGCAGGCGCATTCGAGCCATCGCCCCTTCGCGTCCGGCCAACGGGCAGGTGGCGAAGGTGGCGAAACCGCAGTCGGGGTTCAGCAGGATCCTTTCGGGGCCGAACAGTTCCGCGGCTCGCTTGATTCGTTCTATTAAAATAGTCTCTGATTCAGGCTGGTCAAGCTTTTGGTTCACTAGCCCGATGCCGAGCCGGTGGGTCGGAGCCAAGGGCAGAAGGTCTTCAAGCCGTCCGGCACGGGCTGTCGCCATCTCCAAAAACAAGGTTGCGAACGGACTCGCTCCGAGGGTTTCCAGCAGGGGTTCGTATGGCCCGGACAAGGCCACCGACTCGTCCGGAGACCAGTTCCCCCGGCAGACATGCAGGGCAAGCGATTCGCGGGGCAGTCCCCGGGTGGTTTCGCGCCAGAGTTCCAACGCGAAAGCCAGTTCCCTCGATGGTTCGCGCCGCTCCGAAAGCGCCCCGCACATGAAGCTGCGCCGGGCAGCGGGGGCTCCATGCACCACTTCCGTGAGGACCGGTTCGTCGAACTGCACCATCGCGGCGCCCTCGGAAAGCAGGTGCGCCGCCTCGTCACGCAACACCTGGCAGACATCCGACGCGAGGGTTTCCCGGTCGCGGTAGTGGCGTTCCAGCAGGCAGTCGAGCCACAGGGTTCGGGCCAAAAGATAGGGCCCGGGAAGGGCCACCTTGACCGGCAATTTCGTGGCGGCGCGCGCCGCCCGGAAGTCGGGAAGCACCAGTTCGCGGTCGCGAACCAGCGGGCCAAGCGCGACGGGATGGTGGGCGCCGGGCGGCACATCGAGCGCCTTCAACTCACGGCGGAATTCATCGGGATGCTCCACATGCGCCGCCAGGTCGGCAAGCGGGATGAGACGGCAGGCGCCGAGCCTCGAGCCCACGAAGCCGGCATAGGTGTCGCGCGATTGCTCACCCTCGGTCACCAGGTCCACCGCGCACGAGGCCTGGTCGAGCACGGCAAGGCGGGTGGCGTCGGCGGCCGCGGCGGCGAAAACGCCCTCGGCCAGGCGGTCCTCCAGGTGGGCCGAAAGCAGGTGGAGCATCCAGGCCGGCCTGGGCCAGCTTCCGATTCCCGTGACCGCCAAGGGAGGCGGCGTCCAGGGCGGGGGAAAGCCTCCGGGCACGGCAAGCCTGGGCCCCGGAATCCGTGGCGCCACGGCCTTGCGGGAATGGGCCTTCCGCGGAGCTCCGGTGAACCGGCCCTTGCAGATCAGGTAACTGGCCGAATCCGGGCGCCCGACGCGGGAAACCAAGTCATTTCCCGTCAGCCTCGACCATGACGGAAGGTCGCCGGCCACCGAGGGCTCAATGGAGCGAACTTCCAAGAGCCCCCCGGAATCCAGGGCGTTGAGATGCCGGCGGATCTCCAACAGCAGGCCATTGCCGCAATCCATCGCGCCCCCGTCGAACCTCGAATCGGGCTCATGGGAGTGCGCGGCGAGCCAATCGGGTTCGGCCATGAAAATGCTTTCAGTACGAGATCGATGGCGCGCCGTCGGCCATGAATTCCACGAGGCGGGCCCCGCCCACAACCTGCGCCCCGGCGACCAACGCCGACTCATCGAGGCCCCGTTTCTTGAAGCAGGGCGAGCAGACCAATATCTTCCCGCCCCCGGCGGCGAATTGCGCCATCAGGTCCTTGAGGGGCGCGAAACCCGACTCGTGAACCCCTTCCGCGGCGCCCGCCTGCGACAACCGCACCCCCTCGACGCTCAGGAACACCACCGTGTCGCGGTCGGAGCCCAGCGCAGCGTTGGCCACCACGAAGGCCACGGTCGCCCGGTCGGTGTCATCCAGCCCGCGGGTCAGCGACACGACAAACCTTTTCGACATCGCCCAAGCTCCTCCTCGAAGGGATCATCAATCCCCGGATCGTCGTTGTATCAGGTAATCGGGTGGCGCGGCGGCCACGAGCAGGTGGCCCGTGAGGCGGCACCAGGCCGGAAGATCGACCGGCGCGGCGGGATCAAGGGCCCTCAGCCTCAGGCGCTGCCCCGGCGCCATCGCCTTCATGCGCGTTTTCAGGGGAAGCACGAGGTCGCCGCAGCCAAGTTCGCCGGCATCCCACGATTGGCTTGCCGTGGACCAGTCGGCCTCGCGTGCCACCGGATCCGCCGGATGTTCTCCGCCGTCGTCCATGTCGTGCGAACAGCCGGAATCAGCAATGCCGGCCCAAGCCGAGGCGTAGCAGGCGCGCCTGCGGATATAGGCGTTGATGCTGCGGGCCAATTCCACGGGCACGCGGCCAAGTCCCTTGGAGAGGCAGGACAGGCACCGTGGTGGATGAACCCCGGCTATGGCCCGCGACCTGAGCCGTTCGTGCCCGCACAGGGCGGCACCGCAGGATGCGCAGCCGCGTCCGTCCATCGCGGCCAGCCATGCTTGGAGAACGGCCGGTTCCTCAAGTGGACCATCATTTTCGTCTGGATCGGTCATCGTCTGGATTTTAACCCCATCAAGCTGACATGATACGCCTGACGATTTCAATTACCTTTCCCAAGCCCAAGGGAACCGATTTGCATGAAGGCCGACAAGCGCTCCCCCGGGCGGCGACCGCTCGAGGTCATCAACATCGAATCCGCGAGATTTGAATGCACCTTCGGGCGCGGATGCGAAGGTGTTTGCTGCCAGCAGGGCCGCCCACCCGTCGATCAACGGCAGCAGGCGGTGATCGACGGACTCAAATCCAGGTGGTTGCCGCTGCTGAGGCCCGAGGCCCGCTCGGTGATCGAAAAGGACGGGTGGCTCAGCCGCCGGGTGAAAGCCGGCGACAAAATGGTGAGGGTCGCGGGTGGGTGGTGCGTTTTCTTTCATAAGGGATGCGTGTTACATGCCCTTGGTGCCGAGGACGGCGACTCCATGGGCTACAAACCGGAAGCCTGCGCGCTTTTCCCGCTTGAAAAGGATGACCACGACGAATGGTTCGTCCGCCAGCATGGTTACAAGGGGGAGAAATGGTCGGAACTCTTTTGCCTGGCGGGAAAAAAGGAAACCCCGCTCGCGTCCAAGTCGTTGGCCGCCGAGATGGAACTGGCTTCAAGGTTGGACGCTCGGGACGCTGGTAGGGGCGGCGCCTGACTTTCCATCAACCGGATCCCCTGAATTTCCTTGACTTTACCATGCCCCCTTTTAGCATCATCATATCGAATTGACTCAGTTAAGGGCGATCGTTCCTGCGTTCCTGACTGAAACGGGAGACTTAAAATGTCCGGCGCACCCAAGAAACGGTTGGAAGTTGAAGAACTCGGCGATATCGCCGTGGTCAGCTTCATTGACAAGAAAATTCTGGATGAGCAGAACATCCAATTGATCGGTGAACAATTGTTCGCCTTGGTCGACAATGACAAGAAGAAGAAGATCGTCCTCGACTTCAGCAATGTCGACTACCTCTCTTCCGCGGCGCTCGGCAAGATCATCGCCCTTAACAACAAAGTGAAGAAGGAGGGCGGCAAGCTCGTCCTCTGCCAGATCAAGGACGACATCAAGGAAGTCTTCACGATCACCCGTCTCGACAAGCTCATCAAGATCGTGGACGACCAGCAGACCGCCCTTCAAGCGGCGAGCTGACAAAGTCATTTCAAGGGGGGTATCCTCCCCCTGTGTTTGAATCGAATCAGTGGCGCGATATTCCTGTCCGGATAGCACATCGATGGCGGTCCAAGGCACATGACAGATTCCGCTCAGAATCCAAGCGCTTTCGAGCCGGTGGATGTCGTCATCGCCAGCGACCCCGCCTTGGCCCGCGAAGTTCAAGACCGCATCGAGGAAATGCTTTCGAAAACCGACGCCTCCGAACGCGACATTTTCTGCATCAAGCTCGCCTTGGAGGAAGGTCTCGTCAACGCCATCAAGCATGGCAATCAGATGGATCCCGCCAAGTCGGTCACCATTCAGTATCATGTGCAAAAGCTATCATTTGAAATTCGCATCACCGATCAAGGTCCGGGCTTCGATCCGGACGACCTGCCCGACCCGACGGCCATTGAAAACCTCGAGCGACCCTGCGGACGCGGTGTCATGCTCATGAGGCATTACATGTCCGATGTCGAGTATTATCCCCCTGGCAACTCCATGCGGATGCGCCGCGACTTCAAGCCCAAGCAAGCCTGACACCGGGCCGACTCCATCATGACGACGCCGATGATGCGGCAGTACCGGGAGGCCAAGGAACGGCATCCCGGAATGGTCGTGCTGTTTCGCATGGGCGACTTTTACGAACTGTTTGACGACGACGCCCGCGAAATCGCCCCCATCCTCAACATCACGCTCACGACCCGTGACGGCGCCATGCCGATGGCCGGCTTTCCCCACCACGCCCTGGAAACCCACCTCCGCAAGCTTCTCGTTTCCGGCAAGCGGGTGGCCGTGTGCGACCAGGTCGAGGACGCGGCGCAGGCCAAGGGCCTGGTCAGGCGGGAGGTCACCCGGGTCGTCACGCCCGGCACGCTGACGGAAGACGACCTTCTCGATCCGCGTCGTCCCAGTCACCTGGTGGCGATCACCAAGGGGCCCAAGGACGCCTTCGGCGTCGCTTGGGTCGACCTGGGGCGCGGCCGGGTCTTCGCCGCCGATGCGGCCCGGGAGGCCGCGCGCGACCTGGTGGGCGGCCTGGAACCCGCCGAACTGCTGCATCCCGACTCCCGTTCCGGCCGGATGGAAGCCCTGGCCCTTCTGGGCGACCAGCCCTGGCTGACGCCGCGCCCCGACTGGCACTTTGAGGATGCGGAATCCGCCAAGCTGCTCCAGGGACAGTTCGGCGTCTCCACCATGGCCGGCTACGGCTTCGACGACAGGCAACCGTGCCTTCGGGCCGCGGGCGCCTTGCTGGCCTACCTCAAGGAAACCGTCAGGACCGGACTTCCCCACCTCGACATCCGGCCCCACCTCGGCGAGAACTCCCTGCGCCTCGATGAGACCACGCGGCGGAACCTGGAGATCGCCGGAAACCAGCGCGACAACGGACGCGAGGGCTCGCTCCTGGCGGCGGTCGACCGGGCCCGCACGGCGATGGGTTCGAGGCTTCTGCGGGAATGGCTCCTGGAACCGGCGGCGGACGCGGCGCTGATCGGCGGACGGCACGACTCCGTGGGATCCTTGTTGCAGGCCGACGCGCTTCGCGGCGCCTTGAGGGAACAATTGGGCGCCATCGGCGACCTTCAGCGGGTGGTGGCGCGCGCCGCCACGCTGCGCGCCTCGCCCCGCGACCTGGCCCAGCTCTCCAGGGCCCTGGCGAAGGTTCCTGTCATGCGGGAAGCCGCCTTTCAGGCCGCCTCGCCGCGCTCGGCCCACCTCCGGGCCCTGGCGGAGCGAATCGACCCGTGCGCCGAACTTGCCGACCTCCTCGCCCGCGCGCTGGCCGATGAGCCTTCGCTGGTGGTGGGCGAGGGGCATGTTATCCGGGAGGGATTCGACGCCTCGCTCGATGAATGGCGGCACGCCAGGCAAAAAGGGGCCTCATGGCTGGCGGAATACCAGGCCGCCCAGATCGCCCGCTCCGGCATCAACAGCCTCAAGGTCGGGTTCAACCAGGTTTTCGGCTACTACATCGAGGTCACCCAGGCCAACATTTCCCGTGTTCCCGCGGATTACCAGCGCAAGCAGACACTCAAGAACGCCGAACGGTTCATCACTCCCGAACTGCTCGCCTTCCAGGAAAAGGCGCTCGGCGCCGACGAGGGGATCGCCAAGCGGGAGCTTGAGCTTTTCACGGCGCTCAGGGAGGCGGTTTCCCGGGAGTCGGCCCGCCTGCGCTCCCTCGGCGACGCGCTTGCCGAACTCGACACGCTCGCCTCGTTCGCGGAACTGGCCCGCGACCGCGGACATTGCCGCCCCGAGATCGTCCCCGAACCGATCCTCGAGATCGAACAGGGGAGGCATCCCGTCCTCGATGTGACCCTGCCCACCGGCACGGTGGTTCCCAATGATTTGGCTTTGGGCGGCAACGGAGGCGGCACGCTTCACCTGGTGACCGGGCCCAACATGGGTGGCAAAAGCGTCTTCATCAGGCAGGCGGCCCTGCTGGTGGTGATGGCGCAGGCCGGCGCCTTCGTCCCGGCCCGGGCGATGAGGTTCGGGCTGGCGGACCGGCTTTTCGCCCGCGTGGGCGCTGGCGACAACCTCGCGAGGGCCCAGAGCACCTTCATGGTGGAAATGGTGGAAACCGCCACCATCCTCAACAATGCCACCGGGAACAGCCTGGTGATCCTCGACGAGATCGGCCGGGGAACCAGCACCTACGACGGGGTCTCCCTGGCCTGGGCGATCGCCGAGGACCTCCACGACCGGATCCGCTGCCGCTGTCTCTTCGCGACGCACTACCACGAACTGGCGCAACTGGCCGAAAGGCTATCCGGGGTCAGGGCGTGCCGGGCGGAGGTGCTGGAAACCGACCGGGACATCACGCTGCTGCACCGGGTTGTTCCCGGCACAAGCGACCGCAGCTACGGAATTCATGTGGCGGCGCGGGCGGGCGTTCCTTCGGGCGTCCTCGAAAGGGCCAGGGCGCTGCTGGCGGAACTCGAGGCGCGGCACGCGCGCGCGCCCGCCGCCGAAGGCGGCACCATCCGCAACCCGAGGCTGGTGCAGTCGAGCCTGTTCGCCGGCTCGGATGACCCGGTGCTGGCCGAAATCGCGGGGATCGACCCGCGATCGCTCACCGGCGAGGCGGCGATCGCCTTGCTGGAGCGCTGGAAACGGGAATTGGGGGGCTGACGCCGGACCCGGGGGCTTGAAATTCTCTTTTGATGGTTTCATCGAGGCTTCCTGGTCATTTCCGGTGACCGGACCCGTGCCGGTCCTGAGTCACCCCGACGGTTTCCCCCCGGATCCGGCGCTTGCGGCGCCCACACCACGGGCAACGGTTATTCGCGCGCGCCGCCAGAGGATTCACCGGCCGGAATGTTGTGCGCGCCGGGGCGGCGGGTAGGATGATGACCATGCCGGCGAGGGTCGCCGGCCCTTCCTCCCCCGGAGTCGTGACCGTGCCGCGTGGCAACTTTTCCCGTCGTGGTTTCCTGCAACACACCACCCTCGGCCTTGCGGCCGCCGGATTGCCCCTGTGGAACGCCCGCGAGATCGCCGGCGCGGCCCTTCAGGACGCCAAGCCCCTCGACATCACCATGGGCGCCATCGGGATCGGGTCGCCGCAAAGCCGCGGGCGCGCGATCTACGGCGACGCCAAGCGCGTCAAGGGCGTGCGCTATGTGGCCGCCTGCGATGTCGATGCCAGGCACCTCAAGACCGCCGTCGAGAAAGACCTCCCCGGCAAGGGCGACATGGGAGCCAAGGGGTTCAAGGACTTCCGCGAACTGCTCGACCACAAGGACATCCAGGCGGTCACCATCGCCACCCCCGACCAGTGGCACGCCCTGGTGGCGATCGACGCGCTGAAGAAAGGCAAGGATGTCTATCTCGAAAAGCCGCTCACGCTCACCATCGGCGAGGCCGTGGCGCTGGAAGCCGTCGTGAACAAGACGGGGCGCGTGCTGGCCACCGGCAGCCAGCAGCGCAGCGACGCTCGCTTCCGACTGGCCTGCGAGCTTGTCCGCAACGGGCGCATCGGCAAGGTTTCCACCGTGGAATGCCGCATCGGCGCCAACCCCAAGGGCAGCTTCAAGCCTTCGCCCGCGCCAGAGGGGCTCGACTGGGACTTCTGGCTAGGGCCTTGCCCCAAGGTCGACTATGTCACCGAAAGGTGCCACTACCAGTACCGCTGGTGGTACGAGTACTCGGGCGGCAAGCTCACCGACTGGGGAGCCCACCACCTCGACATCGCCCAGTGGGGACTCGGACGCGACGGCGACGGCCCCGTCGAGGTGGAGGCCGAAGGCGAGAAGCCTTCCAGCGACGCCCACGCCTACAATTGCCATCCCACCTTCAAGGTGACCTACACCTACGCCGACGGCGTCAAGGTGATCGCCTCGGACACCACACTGCCCGGCACCAAGGGGGAAAAGGACACCAACGGCATCCTCTTCAACGGCGAGGGGGGCAAGTGGATCTTCGTCAGCCGCGGCAAGATCTCCGCCAGCGATCCCAAGCTGCTTACCGAGCCGCTCGCAGCCGACGCGACCCGCCTCGAGGTGTCGACCAACCACATGGCCAACTTCCTCGGCTGCACTCAATCGCGCAAGAAGCCGATCTGCCATGTGGGCGTTGGCGCCGGCTCGGTTATCGTGTGCCACCTCGGCGTGATCGCCCTGCAGCTCGGCAAGAAGCTGAAGTGGTCGCCCAAGGACCGCAAGTTCGACGACGCCGCGGCGAACGCGCTGATCTCGCGGCAGATGCGCGCCCCGTGGAAGATCGAGGTCTGACCGGCAGGGCCGCCTGGACCTCACTGGACGACGACGCGCTGGTTGGCCAGTGCGAGGTCGACCTGTACAGGGCCAGCGGCCCCGGCGGCCAGAAGCGGAACAAGACCAGCTCGGCGGTGCGACTGCGGCATCCGCCGAGCGGGCTGATTGTGATCGCCGAGGAAAGCAGGTCGCAGCACGACAACAGGGCCCGGGCGCTCAAGCGGCTGAAAAGGGCCCTGTGGCTCTCGTACAGGCAACCTCCTCCCCCGGCAGCGGCGAGGATGCTTGCCGGGGGCTGGCCGACCCCGAAATCGGCCGCGTTCCTTCCTACGGCGGCCATGGTTCTCGATATGCTGGATGCCATGGAGGGCCGGGTGGCCGATGCCGCGCGCGAACTCGAAACCGGTTCGGCCGCCTTGGCTGACTTCCTGCGTCAGGATGAGGATTCCTGGCGCGAGGCCGCCCAGATCAGGCAGCGCCACGGCCTGCCCGTGCTCAGGTAACCAGGAGTCGCCCCATGCCCCCGCAGAACTTCTCCTGGATTGATCCCGATCGCCTCGCCGGATTGGCCCGTCCCAGCCATGTCGACGACTTGCACTGGCTTCGCACCCAGGGCATCGACCTCGTCGTGACGCTTACCGAGGATCCCCTGCCCCGGGCCTGGATCAACCAGTCCGGACTGCTCTCGGTGCACGAACCAATAGCCGATTTCGAGGCGCCTCCGCCGGAGCAGCTTGACCGATGCGTCGAGGCGATCCGCAAGGCGCTCGATTCGAGGCTGCGTGTGGCGGTTCATTGCAGGGCCGGAATAGGCAGGACGGGAACCATCCTCGCGGCCTATCTGGTGGCCTCGGGAATGCCCGCCCGCGACGCGATCCAGAAGGTGCGTTCCCAGCGCCGGGGATCGGTGGAAACACCCGAGCAGGCCCGCTGCGTCGAACAATTCGAGCTACGCCTGAGGCCCGCCCCGCCGGGTTGAATCCACCCGCCAGCAATGGCATCGGCCGCGGTGATGCCACCGCGGCCGACCTCGCGACTGACAGGCGCGACAAGGTTCAATCGGATCCCTTGACCACAACGAGAAGGTTGGCGCCGTCCGGCGTGGCCGCCTGGACAAGGACATCGGCCTTGGGATCGAGGCCCGAGACCGCTTTTTCAAACGCGGCGGTGTCGGGAACCGGCTTGCGCTCCACCCGCGTGATCAGCATCCCGGGCCTCAGGCCGGCCTCCGCGGCGGGGGAGCGGGGTTCGACCTCGGTGATGATGACTCCGGCCGCCTTGGGCTTGAAGCCGTACTTGCGGCCGACCTCGGGCGACATGTCGGCGACGGAGAGGCCAAGTCCCTTGCGGGGCGAGGGAAGCGCTCCGCCCGGCTCATCCCCGGCGCCCGCCAGCCCATAGGCCTTGGGCTGCTCCTCGAGCTTCACCTTGAGGCTCTGGTTCTTGCCGTCGCGGACGACATCGAGCGACACCTCGCGCCCGGGTTGCTGGCTGGCGATCATGGCCTGGAGCGCCCTGCTGTCCTTCACCGGCTTGCCGTCCACGCCGACGATGACATCGCCCGGTTGCAGCCCCGCCTTTTCCGCCGGCGCGCCCCCGACGACATCGTTGACCACGGCGCCGCGGACCTCGGGCAGGCCGAGTTTCCTCGCGAGCGCCGGATCCTGCACCGACTGCATGGCGACTCCAATGTAGGATCGTTTGACTCCGCCGTTGGCCAGCAGTTGGTCCTTGACGGATTTCGCCAGGTTGCTCGGAATCGCCAGCCCGATGCCCTGGAACCCGCCGGTGCGGCTCTTGATGGCGCTGTTGATGCCGATCACCTGGCCCTCGATGTTGAGGAGCGGACCGCCGCTGTTGCCCGGGTTGATGGCCGCGTCGGTCTGGATGAAGTCCTCGTACATGTTGACATTCAGGTTCCGGTTCTTGGCCGAGACAATCCCATGGGTGACCGTGCCCGCCAGGCCGAAGGGCGCGCCGACGGCAATCACGCGGTCGCCGATTTCCATGGAATCGCTGTCTCCCATCTCCAGCGCGGCGTAAGGCCCCTTGGAGGCGTCAAGCCTTACGATCGCCAGGTCGGTCTTCGGGTCGGAGACGATGCTCTTGGAGACGACCTTGCGGCCATCCTGGAACAGCACGGTGACTTCGCCGGCGCCATCGACCACATGGTGGTTCGTGAGCACGACGCCGGAAGCGTCGACCACCACGCCGGAGCCGGATCCCAGCCTTCCATCCGGTGCCTCGGGGCCCCCCTCGGGCATCATTTCCTCAAGCCTTCGCCTGAATTCCTCGGGAAGGCCGGGGGGCAGGTCGAATCCGCCACGGCGCTGCCTGTTGCCCCTCACCTCCTGCCGGGCCTGCCTCGACTCGATGCTCACGACCGCGGGCAACGCCTTCTTCACGATGTCGCGGTAGGAAAGAAGGTCCCTCACCGGTGCGGGGGACGATTGCGCCTGCGGCGCCGCGGGGGCCACTGTCATGCCGATCCATGCAAGGGCCGCCACCCCGGCGACCGCAACAATCCATCTTTTCATGGTTTGCGTTCCTCCAAGGGCCGGTTGCCTGAGCGGGACCATCCTCGCTCCGGCTTCAACCAAGCCGCTATCCTCAGATTCCTAGGCATACGGACAGACATCACGGCAGGTTCACGCGCGGCACCCTGTGTTCGTTGACAAAAACAGGGCATCCGCTAGGGTGGAGGTGGACGTGGGCGTAGTCCCAAGACGACAGGCCCCGGTGTGAACGCCATGAAAACGGGGATGATGGAAGCTCAACCCACAACACATCCCGGCGAAGGGGTGTCAGACCCCCTCGAAAACTGCCAAATCGCCGCAGATTATCGGTTTTCAAATCCTGAGCTCCTGCGTGGCGCCCTCACTCACGCCTCGGGGGCCAACACTCGCCTCTCGTCAAACGAAAGGCTCGAATTCCTTGGCGACAGCATCCTCGGATTCGTCGCTTGCGAGGAACTCTTCCGAAGGTTTCCGGAGTATCAGGAAGGCGACCTCACCAAGATGAAGTCCGTCCTTGTCAGCAGGCGCACCTGCGCCCGCTTCGCCGAGGAACTGGGCCTTGAGAGGTGGCTGATCACGGGCAAGGGAATCAACGGCCGCGGCGCTTCCCTGCCCAGCAACATGCTTGCCGATGTGTATGAGTCGATCGTCGCGGCGATCTACCTCGACGGTGGAATCGAACAGGCTCGCCGCTTCATTCTCCGCCAACTCGGACCTGAGATCGAGGCCGTGCTCGAAAACGGGGAGTTCGGCAACTCGAAGTCGCTGCTTCAGCAGGTTGGCCAGCGCGACTTCGGCCAAACCCCCATGTATGTCCTTCTCGACGAGAAGGGACCCGACCACAGCAAGTGCTTCAAGATCGCCGCCGTGATCGGCGGCCAGACCTATCCCGGCGCCTGGGGCCGCAACAAGAAGGAAGCGGAGCAGCGGGCCGCGATGAACGCGCTGGCGCTCGTGCAGGGCGCGCCCCCGCCTTTCGACCACGACTGACATGCGCCCGTTGCGCTATCTGGTCAAGTGCCAACGATGCGGCCAGCCCGCCAGGCTCAAGATCGCCTCCCGTTGGACCGATGGCCACATCATCGAGTGGAAGACCTACGCGCTGGCATGCCGGGACTGCGCCGAGGCCGCCTTGGCCGACGCCCGGGCCCGCAGGGATGCTTGCCGCACCGATCCGGGGGAAACGATCGACCCGCCGGTGATCCTGGAGCCTCCCGGTTTCTCCCTGGGTGGTGCGGCGGAGGCCAAGGGGCCGGCCCGTAATGGCGGCCGCCCCTCAAGGTGAACAACCCTGAAAAATGAAATCACCCGGCCGATGGGCCGGGTGAAGTTCGCAACGAAGGCCCGAAGGGGTTAGTTCTTGCCCTTCTTGGCCTTGAACTCCTTCACATACTTCTCGGGGTTCTCATTGAAGGCGTCGCGGCAGCCGCTGCAGCAGACATAGAAGGTTTCGCCCTTGTAGGAAACCGTGGAGGTGCCGG
>JAGWVO010000487.1 GCA_018970845.1 Planctomycetota bacterium | reverse complement strand
GCGATTCCTTCAACATTACCACTCAACCAGCAGGCTTGAGATGCTTGCCAAAGAACTCAAGCACCAGGGGGCGAAGGTCCCGCTGCCTCGGTTGGAGGTCGAAGGTGTGGGGCGCTCCTGGAATGATCACCAATTGGTGGTTCACCCCTCCCTTTTCCAGCGCCTTGGCAAACCGCTCGGAATCGGCGACATCGACCGTGGTGTCGGCAGTACCGTGAAGGATGAGCACGGGCGGATCCTTCGGGTCGATGTGACTCAGGGGACAGAAGGCGCGGAAAGCATCCGGCTTGTCGGCGAAGGTGGCTCCCACGATCGGCACCAACCGCTCAAGGCGCTTCTTGTCATCGGCCATCGGTCCATACATGTCGACGACACAACCCACGCGGGTGGAAACTCCCGGATAGGGCGAGGCCGGATCCAGCGACTTGTCATCACCCGTCAAGCCGACCAACGCCGCGAGATGGCCACCGGCCGATCCCCCGATCACGCCAACACGAGCCGGGTCGATGTTGAGTTCCTTGGCATTGGCACGCAGGAAACGAACCGCCACCTTGCAGTCATGGAGATTGCCCGGCCAAGCGGGCGGCCCATCCTTCAACTGCAACCGGTAATTGATGCTCATGCCGACATATCCGGCGTTGGCCAAGGTCGTTCCGATGTTGATCTCGCGCTTGGCACCCTTGTCACCCCCCGTCCACCCGCCGCCATGGATGATGACGACGCCGGGCCTGGGAGGACCATCAGCCTTGGCGGGCAAGTACAGGTCAGCCTTTTCGGAGCGTCCGGCGCCCAGGTAGGGAACATCCCTCCGAACCACGGGGTCGGCCAACAGCGCAAGGGATAGAGCGGCCAACAGCATTGCGGCAACCTCCGTTATCAGGCTTTCTCTTCCACCACGGGATTGGCAAGTTTGCCGATTTTTTCAATCTCGATGGTGACTGAGTCGCCCGGCTTGAGGAAAACAGGAGGTTTGCGGGCGGCACCGACACCGTGCGGGGTGCCGGTAAGGATCACGGTGCCTGGCATGAGAACCGTGCTGGCGCTCAGGAAGGAGATCAGGGTGGGAACATCGAAGATCATGTCGCTGGTGTTCCAGTCCTGCATCACTTGACCGTTGAGGATGGTGCGGATGGGCAGCGCGTTGGGATTGGGAATCTCGTCGGATGTGACGATGCAAGGTCCCAACGGGCAGAAGGTGGCGAATGTCTTCCCCCGGCACCATTGTCCGCCGCCGCCGTTCATCTGCCAGTCGCGGGCGCTGACATCATTGGCGCATGTGTACCCGAGCACATGGGAAAGGGCATCGGCCTTGGAGACATTGTGGCAGGATTTGCCGATGATGACCGCCAACTCGCATTCATAATCGACTTCGTTGCTGCGAAGGACGCGGGGCAGGACGATGGGGTCGCCCGGATTTTGCAGTGTGCCGGCGTTCTTCATGAAGAGAACCGGGTTCTCGGGCACCGGCTTGCCGCCTTCCTCGGCATGCTTTCGGTAGTTGAGGCCGATGCACATGATGTCGCGGGGTTCAAGGGGCGCCAGCAACTTGGCGACCTGCGCTGCGACGCCCGTGTCCTTGCGGGAACCGAACAGCGCCCCTTCAAGGATCGTCACCTTTCCGGCGCCGTGGTCAACGCCGTGGCGAATGGTGCCTTGGGGATCTTGGAAGCGGATGATTTTCACGGGCGGACTCCGGTGGAAGGGCAAAGACGACAGGGGTAGCATAGGGCCACGCAGAATTTTATTGAAACGATAAATTTGCCTGGCTTAAGATCATATTATCTGACATTTGGTCGTCGACGGAGCCAAGCCGTGATCGCTGCCCTTGTTTTGGTCCTGGCCCAAACCTCCGATGCGAGCGCCTTCCTGAAATCGCATTGCATTTCCTGCCACTCGGGCAAGGAACCCAAAGGTGAACTGTCGCTGGAAAGTCTTTTGACACCCGATCCATCCGGCAAGCATGCCAGGCTTTGGTCGAAGGTGGCCGAACAAATCGACAACGGGGAAATGCCGCCGAAGGAGGCTCGCCAGCCTGCCAAGGCGGAAGTGGCGACCTTTCGGAGGGAAGTCGCCGCCAAACTGGACGCCATGGCCCGCGCCCGCGCCGGAGACCCCGGTCAGGTGGTTCTGCGCCGGTTGAACAACGCCGAATACACCTACACCATCCGCGACCTCACCGGAGTAGCGCTCGACCCCGCGCGCGAATTTCCCTCCGACAACGCGGCAGGCGAAGGCTTCACCAATGCCGGCGATGCCATGGCCATGTCCCCGGCCCTGCTGTCGAAATACCTGGGTTCGGCCAAGGATATCGCGCGCCACGCCGTCCTGCTGCCCGATGGCATTGGTTTCTCGCCATTCGTCAGCCAGAGAGATTGGACAGAGGAAAAACTCAAGGCCATTCGCGATTTCTACGCGCGTCACACCACGACCGGTGGCGCCACGGCGGTGAACCTGCAGGGAATAAGGTTCGACACCAACTCCGGGGGCAGGCTGGCTCTTGAGGCCTACCTTTCCGCGATGGTACTCGAACGCGAATCCATCAGGCAGGGGAAGAAAACCATCAGCCAAGTGGCTTCGGAACGAGGCTTGAATCCGAAATATTTGGGCATTTTATGGAATGCCCTTTCTGACAAAGACGCGTCCCTGCCCCTCGACCTTGTCAGGGCCGACTGGGCCAAGGCGGCGCCCGGGGATGTTGCCGGATTGGC
>JAGWVO010000029.1 GCA_018970845.1 Planctomycetota bacterium | reverse complement strand
TGATCGTGGCGCCGGTGATACCGGCAACATCCATGGCGAAGTCGCTGGCGTCGACTCCCGAGACCGCCTCGCTGAAGGTGACGGTGAACTGCGCGGAGGAGGTGTTGGTGGGGTTGATCGCGCCGGAGAGGCGCGTGATGGAATTGATGACGGGGGGTGTGCCGTCTGGCGCGAAATCGAGTCCCCGGAAAACATAATTGGCACCAGCAGTGGCCACGACGGTGGCCGTTGTCGGTGTCGTGCCCGAATCGACAATCTGGATCACCCTGTTGTTCGTGGTTTCGGTGGTGGTGGCGTAAAGCGTGGCGACCCCGCTTGAATAACTGCCGGCCAAACCTCGCAATCCCGCAAAACCGGTACCTGCTGTGCTGCTCAGGCTATTGGACCCGTTGACAAGCAGCGCCCAGGAATTCGACCACGATGTCCCGTTAAAGGTCCATTTTTGCAATCCACCGCCAACCGCGGTCCTGTCATCAGCGATGTAAGCGAGGTCGAGGGTCGAGTCATTGTTGGTGTCAAACATCAAGAATCCATACGGGCTGCCCCCGGTGCCCATGTTAATTTGAAGGGTGGCGGTCTGGCTTCCAGTTGTCGGAAGGCCCGTGCCTATGGAACTGATTCCGAGAAATGATCCAGTTGAAGATGAAACATATAGCTGATTGTTGTAAATTTCCACATTGCGAAGATTGGTCGGTTGGCCAGTAGTGGTATCGCTGATTTGCGTGAAAGCCGATCCATTGTAATACCAGGCACCACCCGTGTTGGGCGAACCACTCGAATTGCCCGTGGCATAAAAAGTGTTGGATCCCGTCGCAATCATGCTTCGGAAGTTATTGCCTGAAAAGGGTGAAGGGGGAGTTCCCGTCGGTCCACCTGTTGGGAACAATGTTCTCGAGGCGACATTTCCATCGACGCCGATGGCGGTCCCCACCTTGACATTTGAGCTAGCGACGCCAGCGGTTCCAGCAGCCGCGTTGTAGCCGGGAACGGCAAGGTACGCCCCATATGAGTTGAGGTAGCCAGCCGAAGTAGCCGTACCCGAGTCGGTCACCTGATTGCTGCCAGTGGTTGGAAGATTGATGGTTTGTTGAGCACTACCGCCCGCGGTGGAATATTCAACAATGGAAACCGCGGAGGCAACCGAAGACAAGGTAGTGGTGCCATCACCTATTCTCTCAACCACTAGATTCCCGGGCGTGAATGCCGCGGGTTGACACCTCTCCTCAAGTTGCTCAAGGATGAATTTTCGAATTTGACGGGAACGGTTGGTGCCACGCATAGGATTTAACTCGTTATCGAGACTATCAGCGGCGATGGCCAAAAATAAACCACCATAACGAGTTGACACTGGTAAGCTGGACGCTCAATAGAAGAGCGGCAAGATTAACCAAAACTTCATCAAAATAATCACACCACAAATTTAATTAAGTGGATTTCTTCATATTTTCAGGTGTCGTATAGACATTTTGATGATTATTGTCGGCAACAACCCGACGGCTTGCGCCGTCGGCTCGCCATTGGGGGTTGGCTGAGCTGGAGCCGCCGACGCCATGGTTGGTTGGGAACAACCCGACGGCTTGCGCCGTCGGTCATTGGGGGATTATTGAATTTGGCGCTTTAATCTACCGCTTTTTCGAGCCGCCGACGCCGGTCGGCGGGTTACGCTTTTTCCCGTTCGTTCGGTCCCGTCGGTTCGAACTTTTCAGAGATCCAAAGAGCCAGGGGCCTGTGCTGGTTGCGCACATATTCCACCGCTGAACGCAGGGCCTTCTCGTGCGACAGCACCCGGGTGGAACCGGACTTGGTCCACCAGGTTCCCGATTCGCGCTTGCCGAACCGGCGGTTCAGCTTGCGTGAGCCGTAACTTTTGAATTCTTGCAAAAGCCGTTCTCCGGGAACACCCTTGGGCGCCGTCACCACCAGGTGCGCATGGTTCGCCATGACGGCGACGGCGTGAAGCGGCCAACTCCTGAACTTCGCCACCCGGCGGGCCTCCTCAAGAAACAGACTGACTTGCGGGAGGTCGAGCCAAACCGGCTCACCCCGCATTTGTTGAAGCGCATGGTGCCGAAGCCCGGGCATCGCGCGATCATAGGGGGTGCCGGGGAGGTTGTGGGTGACCCGCCGACTCGCGTCGGCGGCTCGAATCGTTTTGGCCGGCGGTGCTTCATCCTTTAACCCACTCGCGTCGGTGGCTCGAATCGAGTGCCCTTGTGGCTCACCATCACAGTCGGCTTGAACTGTCGGCACAACATTGGGTGAGGCGGCCTTCGAGCCGCCGACGCCAGTCGGCGGGTTCCCCTGCACACTCTCCACCACATTCCCGACAAAGCCACGCTCGTCTCTCGGCAGCCCGGTGCCGTAGGTGGTCCATGTCAGCAACCAGGAATCAGACTCCATACCCGGGGCCCTTGAAGTTCTCTCGAGTCATGCCGCCCGAGCCGGAGCGGAGGTCATGCGTGCGCCCGTGGCGCGGCGTCAGTATCTTCACCACCCAGCTTGAATGGTAAAACTGTCCGCCGACTCTTGACTTTGGCGCCGGCGAAGACTTCGCCAGTAAGTGTTCAAATACCCTGCCGAAGACATCCATCGAGCGGCGCCTTGCATTCGTGAATTCGATGGAGCCGACCAGGACGATGAGTTCCCTGTGGTTTTCCGCGATGGCGAGGAATATCTTGCACAAAAATAATCCTTCTGAAAGTGTGGGAATCGCACACGCTGCCTATGATGGCCCCATGGAACCACCAATCCTCCACTACCTCACCACCGGTTTGATTGCCTGGGCCCTGGCTGTTCTCATGGCCGCCGTCGCCGGGCTTTACTGGCTGCCCAAGGCCGATACCGATTGGTGGAGAGGCTTCTGGTTCATGAACGCCATTTGGGCCTTCATCGACGGGGCCATCGGCTGGGCCAACCTGCTGACAGGTCCCGTCACCCTCGACTTCCTCAGGAATGTGCTGGCGATCAACAGCGGCCTCGATGTGGCCTATATCGGGTCCGGTTTGTTTTTGTCGCTGTGGTTCGCCTCGCCGCTTCTGCGCGGCTTCGGCTGGGCCGTCATCCTGCAGGGGGCGTTCCTGCTCGCCTTCGATCTGTCGTTTTTGGCCATGGCCATGCGTCAGGGCTGAGGCAGCGGCACTTGCCCCTGGTGCATCAGGTAGGCGAACAGGTCGCGTACCTGCGCCTCCGACAGCGTCTGCAAAAGGCCGTCGGGCATCAGCGACAGCGGCGAAGCCTTGGTCTCCTCGATATCGGCCAGCGCCACCGCCCGCGTTTCCGTTGGCGTTCGCAGCGTCAGCGTCTCGTTGTTGCGCGCCATCACCAACCCCGTCAGCAGTCGGCCATCCTTGAGGGCCAGCGCGGTCATGCGGAATTCCGCGGGAACCGCCGCGGCCGGGTCGATGATGTTCTCGAGCAGGTAGTCGATGTTCGAGCGGCCCGATCCCGTGAGGTCGGGCCCCACCTTCTGTCCCTCGCCATACAGCACATGGCACGAGGCGCACGCCTTCTGGTAGAGCGCCCTGCCGGCTGACAGGTCGGCCTTGGCCAGCGTGTCCGCCGGCAACCTGGCCTTCCACTCGGCCATCAACTTGCGTCGGTCGGCGGGGGTGTCGCGCAGTTCGCCCCACGCCTGCGAAACCATCGTGTCCAGGCGCGGGTCCCCCAGCGAGCGGATCTGCCGCACATGGTAGGCGCCCACATCCTCTCGCGGAATCTTTCCGGGCCCGAGGTTGGCGAGCAGTTCGCGGGCGAACGAGGGTCGCGAGACCAGGGCCTCAAGGATCGCCGGCCTGTCGTAGGGATGGAAACGCCGGTACGACTGGGCCAGCCGACGGGCCACGGCCGGATCGTCGAAACCCGTCAGGCCGCGCGCGGCGGTGGCGCTGAGGTCGCGTTGCTCCAGCACCTTCTCGCACAGGGAACGCAGGTCGGGCGCCTTGGCATCGATGAGCGTTTGCAGGGCCTGGTTGCGAACCCTGGGGTCGGCCTTGCCGTTGAGCACGAGGGCGCCCACCTCGGCCATGGCCCGGCCGTCGCCGAACAGCGTGTTGAGTTCGCGGATGATCTCGGGGTTGGCCCGCGGCACCCCGGTGGAGGCGTAGGCATCCCACGCGGCCGGCTTGGGCGCCTTGCGCCATCCCTGGAACCCCTCGCGCATGCCGGCGAGCATCGCCTGCTGGATGTCGGCCGGCAGGTCGGCGGCGCCCGCCAGCAAAAGGCCGAGGCCCGAAGGATCCTTCGCCGACTTCACGGCCAGGTGCCTTGAAAGCATGGCCATGGTATCGGGCCACCGGCACGCCAGACCCACCTTGGCCAGGTCTCCCGGCGCGCGGTCGCCCACGGGAATGAGGCCGAACCAGACCAACAGCGGCAGGTTGTGGTCGCCGGCATCCTCCGCGCGCGCCACCAGCGCCGTGGCCAGAGGGGCCCGCTGGTCGACAGGCAAACGCTGGATCACGCTGGCCAGGGCCAGCCGCACGAGGCCGCCCGGATCGGTCCTGGCCATGCGGGTGAACGCGGCCAACGCCTCGGGGTCCGACGGGTGGCGCGCTTCCGGAAGCGGCCCCATGAGCGTGTCGAGGGGCCAGAAGTCGGTGATCAGGCGGATGCCCCAGGCGCGCACCTTCTCGTCGGGGTCGTCCAGCAGGGCGCGCAACGCCCCGGGGGCCAGTTTCCCGGCGCGGTAATCGGCCCACAGGGCCGGCAGGCGGCCCGTTCCGGCGGCGCAGCGGGGCGTGACCATCGGCAGAGCCGGCTTGCCCGGCTTGCCATGGGTCACCTTGTAGATGCGGCCGCTGGTGCGATGAACGCCTGTGTTCTCGTGGCATTCCCCGGCATCGCTCCAGTCCACCACGAAGACTCCGCCATCGGGCCCCTCGGTGATTTCCATGCCTCGGAACCAGGGATCGGCGCTCACCAAGATGTCGGGTTCATGCCGGCCGGCGAAGCCCGCTCCCGAGCGTTCCAGCCGTTCCACATTGGCGCGGCGGCCATGCAGGTTGAGGGTCAGCAGCTTGCCGCTGAACGCCGCGGGCCAATTCCTCCCCTGGTAGATCATCGCGCCGCAGTGGGCGTGCCCGCCGCCCAGGTCGTTGGCCTTGCCGTCACGGCTGTTTTGCCAGCCGCCCCTGGTGTCGAAGTGGTAATGGTCGGCGATGGTGTCGAGGCGCTGGTACACGCCGGGATTCTGGCTCACTCCCGAAGGCTCCCTCAGGTGGGCGCCCGGCATGAGATGCCAGAGATGGCCATTGACGGTGTTGACGAAGAAAAGCTCGCCGTTGGCGTCCCAGTCGTGGCCCCAGGGGTTGGTTGTGCCGTGGGTGAGCACCTCCACGACCTTGCGGCCGGGGTGATACCGCCAGATGCCGCCGCGGATGGGCACGCGCAGGTGTTCGGGGGTTCCGGGCACCCCAAGCTTGCCGGGGCAGGAATGCCCGCAGCGTCCGTAGAGCCATCCGTCGGGCCCCCAGCGCAGTCCGTTGGCGAAGTTGTGGGAACTGGCCTTTCCGACCTCGAAGCCGTCGAGCACGGTCTGGGGCGGGCCATCGGGCCGGTCGTCGCCATCGCGGTCGGGGATGAACAGCAAGCGTGGCGGGCACATCAGCCAAACGCCGCCCTGGCCCACCTCCACGCTCGTGAGCATCTGGACCTGGTCGGTGAAAACCGAGCGCTTTTCGGCCACGCCGTCGTTGTCGGCATCCTCGAGGATCACCACCCTGTCGCGGTGGGAGAGGTCGAAGCGCAGCGGCGATTCGGCGTAGGTGTAGTTCTCGGCCACCCACATGCGGCCGCGGGCGTCCCAGGCGATGCCGATGGGGTTTTGCACGCGCGGTTCGGCGGCAAAGACACTGATGCTGAAACCTTGGGGAAGCCCGATGGCCTTGGCCGCGGCTTCGGGCGCCAGCGGAGGCGCCTTGCCCAACGGCTCGGTGTTCCTGGGCGCGGGAAAGTCGTCGGCCTTTGCCAACGCGCAGCCGAGAAAGATGCCAGCAAGGGTGACAAAACGGATCATGGCGGCGGCCCCGGAATGAGCATCCATTTTGCACGCCCGGTACCGCCGCGCCAATCCCCCGGTGCCTTGGATCCCCCTTCTGGACCCACCGGCGCCCGTCCGTCAGACGGCCTTGCGGAGTTCCTCGAAGAGCGACTCGATCCCCTCCTGCCTGAGGAGTTCCTCCCGGGTCACGCCGAGCCGCGACCAAGACTCATGCTTGTCGATGGTCTGGATCGCCTTGGTGGCGTTCTCGATCGAGTTGAGGAGTTTGCGCAGGGCGATCGAGGCCCTGGCCCTGTTGCCTTCACTGTTGCAGTTGCTCATCCATTTTCCTCCGGGTTCCCGCCGGCCGTCACCCCGGCCACGCGCCGGGATGATCGTGCCAGCCAACTTCATTCGTCCAACACTTCCGGCCGTTCATCGGCACGGCCGGCTTTCTCACCAGCCCATTTCAAGCACGAATTCGGTGATCGCCTCGCCCGCCTTTTTCTTCCACAGCGCCACGGTTCCCTCCGCCACGCCATGCTCATGAGCGATCTCCTTCTGCTGCTTGGGATCCTCGGTGTTGAACCAGCAGTTGAGCGCCACGATCCGAAGGTTGTCCGGAAGTTGGGTTTCCACGAACTCCTTCACCGTTGCCTTCTTCTGCGATTCCCAAGCCTCGCCCTTGTCGGACTTGCCCGCCGCCAGTTCCACGGGGTTGGTCCATTCCCCCGATTCCTCGTCCATCTTCCCGTGCACTTTCTTGGAAAGTGTCTTGTATTCACGCCGCTTGATGCTGCGCCAGCCCCAATTCATGTGCCTTCGGAACCAGGTGTGCAGCGTCGCCTTTTCGGGATCCCAGGATTCGGGACGCCTGAGGAACTTGTCCATGAGCCTGCAGGACAATTCGCTTGCCAAATTCCATGAATCGCCCCACTGGGATTGCTTGTTCTCGTTCATCACCAGCGCCATGCACATGCTGGTGATGGGGGAAAAGGAATCCATGCCGTCAGCGGCGATCATGAGCGCCAACTGGTCAGCCAGTTCCTCGTGCGGTTCGCCCGCCATCTTGGCGGCACGGTACTCGATGGCCACCTTCTGGGCGGCCTTCATCCTTTGCTGGTTCCGGCTCATGGTGTCGCTCCTTTCCAATGGGGGTGAATTCCAAAACTTCTTCAACGAACGGGGGCGGCGGACGAACCGCCCGAATCCTTCTCCGGCTCCTGGCCGGAGTTTGCCGGCTGGGCCGGCGAGTTGTTCAGCGCATCCCTGAGCAGGTAGATGCGATTGCGGATCCCCTGGCAGGCCATCATCTGGTCGAACGAGGCGAAGCCCAGGGCTTCCCAGTTGGACTTTCGGCGGAGTTCCGCCGCCAGCTTGGCGGCTTCCTTGAGATTGGTCCTGACTTCCGAGACAGAGGCCTGCGCCTTGTTTTTCGCCTTGGCAACCTTGCTGGTGTTACGCATGTCAATTATCCCCACAACGCCAATCCGCCAAACGGCCGCGGCACCATGCCTTGGCTCGTCGGGCGGACGCTTCCCGGGCGTGCATCCGCCAGGGAAGTCGTCAGGCGCGGCGGGGTATGCGTTTAGGGCGTCAAGGGCGGCATCTTCTGCTTCCTCCAGGTTGGCGGCCGGCCATTCTCAGGCAAACCACACACCTTATTCTTCTCGGATTGGGTCCGGTTCAGCGGCGGCGAAAAAATCTTTCCGCCATCTGTCCCTCACCACTTATTCGCAGGCTGCGGGTCCGGATTCAGCGGCGGTGAAAAAAATCTTGCCGCGATCGGTCCCACACAACTCATTCGATCGTGGGGGGACAAGATTCAGTGGCTTGCCAAAAATATTTTGGCGCTGATCAGTCCCACCCGCTGTTTTCGCCTGTTTTGGGTCGAATTCAGCGGATGGGGCAGCAAAAGGCAAGGGGCCAGGAAATATCAAACTAGCTTGCCAGTGCTATCGGAAAGCATCCACTTGCGATCATCGAAATCAAAGTTCCCCTCGTTTCGCACCAGCATTACCCCGCATGCCGGGGCGATGGTCTTGAGAACTTCCGGCTGGTCGTCGAAGAAGACCGTGATCCCTTCGCGGGCGATCACCGCGGCCTTCTCGGCGAACGAGTTCACCAGGATGAGTTCGCAGCAGCGCACCCCGAACTTGGCCAGGAACGCCTCGGCCCTTGCCCTGTCATCCCGGAAGCTGATCACATAAACCTTGCCTGGCCAATGGCTGGCGAGAACGCGGAAGAATTCGGGGAATTCATCGACGCATCCGTCGATGTCGATCCCGATGGAGGGGTATCGGGCCGGTTCCGCTGTCCTCGCCTCGCCGATGGCCCTGATGATGGCTTCGCTGTTCATGGGATCAATCGCTCCTGCTGGTTGGTTTGGTGGAATCGTTCAAAACAGTTGACGCGCGGGCCATTTGGCCCGCTTCAAGCTCCCCGGGAGGAGGGTCTGGTTGTCCGCCGATTAGCGGCCCGTTTCTCGGATCATGAGATTGCGCCAGCGCACCTGGAACGGCCCGGCGCCCCGGGCGATCCCGTGCACCTGAAGCCCGATGTGCCCCTTGGCGTCCTCCCCGTCGCGGGTGTCGGCGACCGGGACGCCGTTCACCCAGGTCTGGATCCGGTCGCCTTCGGCGAGCACGCGGTACTGGTTCCATTCGCCTTTCTTGAAGGCCATTTTGGTTTCCGGCGTGGGTCCCTTGGTGTCGAGCCAGCGGCCGCGGCGGGCCTCGTCATAAATCCTTCCGGCCATGCCGTCGGTGGAGATTTCCACCTGAGGCCCATAGAGCCTGTCCTTGGGCAGCTTGCCTCCGAGCTTGGGTTGGAAGCCGTTCTCGGGCGCCACATGGCTGCGGATCTGGACGCCGCTGTTGAGCGCGTCATCCACCTTCACCTCGAAGGTCAGCTCGAAGTCGGAGTATTCCCTGTCGGTGGTGAGGAAAGTGTTGCCGCTGCCCTCGGCCGTGGTGCCGACAATGACGCCATCCTCCACCTTGTAGGTAGCTTTTCCCGACCTGACGGTGAAGCCGGTAAGGGATTTGCCATCGAACAGCGGCTTGAAGCCGCCTCCCTGGGAATAGGCCGTCGCGCACAAGGCGAGCAGGAAGGCGATCAAAACCGGAAACAGGCGGCTAGTCATGGCGGGCTTCTCCGTGGGAAAGGCGAGGAAGTTGAATCAGGATCCGTCGCGAGTGGCCGCGGATCCCTGAATTGAACATGAGTTTAAGCGATCGGCGGCACCGGCGACATGGCCGTAGTCCGGCGTTATCGGGTGGGCTCCATGGAAATAGTAACGAACCGGCCGGTTGGCGGGGTCGAGGTTGTGGATGAACGCCCGGCTGGACCATCGATGGCGACCGGCCGGCCCGCTGTCTTGCCTGCGGCAGGTCGGGCAGGCGTGAACCATGGCGCCCCCGCAGTTGAAAAAGGAGATCTGTCGATGGCCGAAGTTGGTCATGATGGCCGGAGTGTCGCAGTTTGGGCAGTTGACCTCGGGGGCCGTGCGCCAGGCATCCTTGAGCGCGCGCCAAGGAATGCGATCATCGGGCACGCCTTCCCAGCCATGGCCGCTGCGGGTTCCGGGCGCCGGTTCGTTGTCGTCCGCCTCGAGGATGAATCGGTTGGCCCGCTTGGCGGCGAAACGCTCGAGCGGCAGGTTGCCGGCGTCGTCCCAAAACAGGTAATCGTTGCCCCTGCGGAGGACCGTTTGTCCTTTCTTGCGCACACGGACAGTAACGGCGACCTCGGGCCTGGCCAGGTGGCGCGCCTTGAAGAACCACCTCAGGTCGCGCGGGCGGTTGATGGTCCACTGATGAATCGTGACCGCGTCGCCATCCACCTCGACAAGGTTGACCGGACAGCGGCGCAACACCACGTTGATGGCCCTTTCGGCATCGTCGTGGGTGAGGGTGGCCAGCCGTTGCCGGGCCCGTTCCAGAACGGGTAGCGACGCGTGGTTGGCCAAGGCCCAGGCGCACGGATCCTCCACGGGCCACGCTTCGCCATCGCCGGCGAAATAAGCGCGAGGCACGGTGGCGGAACCGGCCGCCGCGGGCCATGCTCCGGCCGCCACGAGGGTGGCCGCGGATTGCAGGAATCCGCGGCGTGAAGTTGGGAAGTTCGTCATCGATTCATCCCTCCGCCAGGGCGCGGCGCGACTGGGCGCCCCGGGTATGCAACCGGCGCAAACGACGATCGGCGTGAATTCCCGCTCCCGATCGGCGGGGCGAATGCCCCCTCGACACGCGGGTGGGGTTGATCTGTCCGCTGACAGCCAGGCGGTCGGCCCGGCGCATGGTCACGGTTTTCATGGGATGCCCTCCAATGGTCTTGTGCCGCTCTCCATCCTGATTCGCAGGAATGGCTTGGCAATTCACTGCCGCGTGGCGGCCAAATCGGGTTAAATGTCCCCGGGAGGTGTTGAATGACCAGCCTGATACCGATTTTGCTTGTCTTGGCGGGCCAACCCGCCGGACACGCCGACCTGGCCAAGGCCCTTACCCTGCACGCCTCGTTCGACCAAGGGCTGGATGCCGACTTTTCCACAGGCGCCAAGGAATGTTGGTACAGGCTTGGCAAGGATCCACAAAAGGCGGCCCCCAACGCCGATGTGGCCCTGGCCAAGGGCGAGGGGAAGTTCGGCGGGGCGCTGCTGTTTCCCAAGAAAGGCAACTCCCGCCCCCAATACAAGGGCCAGGGCGTGCTCGGCTACAACGACAGGAACTGGTCGGCCACCGTGTCGGTGTGGCTCAGGCTCGACCCCGACAAGGACCTTGAACCCGGCTACTGCGACCCGGTGCAGATTGTCGGCAACGACACCAAGAAGGGATATGTGTTCCTCGAATGGTCCAAGGACGAGACTCCCCGCTACTTCCGCTACGCCATCAGGCCGCTTTTCCCCATCTGGAACCCCGACAATGTCCAGTGGGCCGACATTCCGTTCCACAAGAGGCCGATGGTGCAGGTGGCCAAGGCCCCGTTTTCCCGCGACCGCTGGACCCATGTGGTGTTCACCTTGGAGAACATCAATGACAAGCCAAAAAAACCGTCCGGCCGGCTTTACATCGACGGCAAGCCTCAAGGCGCCATCGAGAATTGGGACCTCACCTTCGCCTGGGATCCCGCGAGCGTGGCCCTGGTGCTGGGCGCCGCCTATGTGGGACGCATCGACGACCTGGCCGTGTTCGGCAGGGTGCTGACACCGTCCGAAGTCGCCACTCTGCACAAACTCAAGAACGGGGTTTCGGACCTGCGGGTTCGCTAGGGTTTCCGCTGGCTTGACGCGAGGGAATCGGCCGATGAAAGCGCGAACGGTTCTGCCCGCCTTGATTGTGGCGCTGATGGCAACCCCCGGCGCGCGCCCGCAGGATGCCCGCAAGGAACAGCAGCAGGCGATGGGCATCCTGCGTCAGTTCGAGGGGAGTTGGCGCAAGGAATTCAGGCTGCTGCCGGGAGGCGGTTCCACCGGAACCACAAGAACAGGCACGCACGAATGCCGGCAGGCGCTGGGTGGCGCCGCGATGCAGGAAACCGGGCACGACTCCGACGGCACCAGCTATCTGAGCGTTTCCACCTACGATCCCGCCGACCGGGTCTTCAAGATGTCGGTCTTCCAGTCGAGCGGCGTGGTCGCGCACATGACCGGAACATGGGACCCGCGCACCCGTTCCCTCGCCTGGACGCACAAGGGCAACGATGGCGTCATCACCACGGCCAGTTATTCCCTGGAATCGGCCCACGAGATCCGCTTCGCGATCGTGGCGAAAAAGGAAGGCGCCCTCGAACTGTTCCGCATCGAAGGCAAGGGAACGAAATCGGGCGCCAGCCGGTAGCGGAAACACTTTTGAAAGGATGGCCGGAATGGATGGAAGGTGGCTGGCGTTCGCGGTGATCGGGGCTTTGGCAAGCGGGGCGGCGGCCCTGGGCCAGGCCGATCCGGCCCGCCTCACGCTCGACCGGATCTTTGTCTCGGGCGACTTCCGCCCGGGCGGCGACCATGGAGGCACCTGGCTCGACGCGGCCACATTCGCCCGTTCCGACGCCAGCGCCACCAAGAAGGGTTTCAACGACATCGTTGCCGAGGATGCCCGAACCGGCGCCAAAAAGGTTCTTGTGCCCGCGGAAAAAATGGTGCCGCGGGGTGCCAACGAACCGGTTCGTTTCGGCGCCTTCTCGTTCTCCAACGACCGCGACACGGTTCTGCTTTCGGCCAACACGCGGCGGGTCTGGCGGCGTGACACCCGGGGCGACTACTGGGTGCTCAAGGTCTCCTCGGGCAAGCTTCACAAGCTGGGGGGCGATGCCAAACCCTCCACGCTTCAGTTCGCCAAGCTGTCTCCCGACGCGAAGACGGTCGGCTATGTGCGCGAGAACAACATCTGGGTGGAACCGGCCGATGGTTCCGGCCAACCGGTCCGCGTCACCACCGATGGCGGCGCCGTCGCGGGAGGCGAGGTCATCAACGGAACCTTCGACTGGGTGTACGAGGAGGAGTTCGATTGCCGTGACGGCTGGGAATGGTCTCCCGACGGCAAGTCGGTGGCCTACTGGCAGATCGACACGCGAGGTGTCCCCCGGTTCACCCTGTTGAACCAGACGGATGGCCGGTACCCGAACCTGACCTCGTTCGCCTACCCTAAAACAGGCGAGCGCAACTCGCTCTGCCGCGTGGGAGTGGTTCCCTCGGCCGGTGGCGCCACCACCTGGCTGAAGGTGCCGGGAGACACGCGCGTCGACGGGTACATCCCCAAGATGGGATTCACTCCCGACGGCAAGGGCATCGTGCTGCAGAGGATGAACCGCAGGCAGAACCGCAACGATGTGACCCTGGCCGACCCGGCCACCGGTGAAACCCGAGTGCTTTTCAGCGACTCCGACGAGGCGTGGGTGGACGCCCATGACGACGCCGTCAGGTTCCTGGCCGATGGCAAGCGGTTCATTTGGGTCAGCGAGCGGGATGGCTGGCGGCACGCCTACATCGCCGCGCTGGAAGGCGGTGAACCGTCGCTAGTCACCCCGGGGGATTTCGATGTCAAGGAGATCCTCAAGGTGGATGATGAGCGCGGGTGCGTGTGGTTCACCGCGTCGCCCGGCAAGCCGACCGAGCAGTACCTGTTCCGCGCCCCGCTCAAGCCCGATGGCAAGCCTGCCGTCCGTATCACGCCGGCGGATGCGAGGGGCTGGAACGACTACCGGATCAGCGAAAAGGGCACGCTGGCGGCATGGACAAACTCGGCGTTCGGCGTGCCTCCCGAGCACCGCCTGGTCGACCTCGAGGGGCACAAGGTGATTCGCTCCCTGCGCGACAATTCCAAGCTGGCCTCCGCCATCGCGGCCTTGGCGCGTTCCCCCGTGGAATGGTTCAAGGTGCCGCTTCCCGGCGGCATGGAGATGGACGGATGGATGATCAAGCCGCCGGCGATGGATCCCGCGAGGAAATACCCCGTCCTTTTCCATGTCTATGGCGAGCCCGCGGGCCAGACGGTGGCTGACCGCTGGGGAGGCAACAACTACCTGTGGCACCTCTACCTGGCCCAGCAGGGATACATCGTCGCCAGCATGGACAACCGCGGCACCAAGAGCCCCAAGGGCCGGGCATGGCGGAAGTCGGTCTACAGGAAAATCGGCCAGGTCACGGTCGCCGACCAGGCGGCGGGCGCCCGCGAGGTGGCCAAGCGGCCCTATGTCGATCCGGCACGGATGGCCGCGTGGGGCTGGAGCGGCGGCGGTTCGATGACCCTCAACCTGATGTTCCAGCACCCCGAACTCTACGCCACCGGGATGTCGGTGGCCCCCGTTCCCGACATGAGCCTGTACGACACCATCTACCAGGAGCGGTACATGGGACTGCCGGCGGACAATGCCGCCGATTACAAGGCCGGCTCACCCATCACTCACGCCGCCAAGTTGCGCGGCAACCTTCTCATCGTTCACGGAACGGGCGACGACAATGTCCACTATCAGGGAACCGAAAAGCTGGTGAACGCCCTGGTGGCCGAGGGCAAGGACTTCACCCTGATGGCCTATCCCAACCGCTCGCACTCGGTCAATGAGGGCAAGGGCACCACCAGGCACCTCTACGGCCTGCTGACCCGGTACCTTCAGGAGAAAACCCCGCCGGGGCCTCGATGAAATCATTCTCATTTTTGGCGTGGCCCGGGAAGCCTCGCATGGCCCCGGCGACGCGGAAACCAACGGCCGTTATGCTGGCGCTTTGGTTTCACCCAACCCTTTGGAGCAGGATCATGGTCGCGGGATTCAAGTGGGCCGGCGCGGCGCTGGCGGGATTGGTGCTGGCCGGCTTGGCGGCGCGCGCGGAGGATGGCGGTTGGACCCCGCTTTTCAACGGCAAGGACCTGTCCAACTTCGAGCAGAAAGGCGGCAAGGCCAAATACCGCATCGAGGGCGAGGCCATTGTTGGAACCTCCGTTCCCAACACCCCCAACTCGTTTCTGTGCACCAAAAAGGAATACGGCGACTTCGAACTCGAACTGGAATTCAAGGTGGATCCCAAGCTGAACTCCGGAGTGCAAATCCGCAGCCAGTGCTTTGATGAAAACAAGGAAATCAAGCTCGACGGAAAGACGATCAAGGTGGCGGCCGGGCGCGTGCATGGTTACCAGGTCGAAATCGACCCGTCCGACCGCGCCTGGAGCGGCGGCATCTACGACGAGGGCCGTCGAGGCTGGCTCAACGACCTCAAGAACAACGAGCCGGCCCGCAAGGCGTTCAAGCAGGGCGAATGGAACAAGTTCAAGGTGGCCTGCAAGGGAGACTCGATCAAGACCTGGGTCAACGGCGTTCCCGCCGCCGACCTCAAGGATTCGGTCACGCCGAAGGGTTTCATCGCCCTGCAGGTCCACGGGGTTGGCAAGAACGACAAGACGATGGAAGTGAGCTGGAAGAATATCCGGATCCGGGAAATCAAGTAATCCCGACAGTTTCCCTGATCAGGCGGGCAAATGGAGGGTGTCGATATCGACACCCTCGGTAGCCTGGGACCTGGTCAGGACGGCGTCCTTGAGGTGCCGTTTGACGATCTTGAGCCTGGTCGCCACATGGGCCGGCTTGTAATCCGTCGCCTTGCAAATCTGCAGGTTGCTGGGGATCTCCCGATGCTCCTTGAAGTGGTCGAGGAGCGCCCTGCACATGACCTTGTCAGCCTGGAGCCTCAGGTTGGGGATCTCCTTCTCAATGGTTTCCACCAGCGGGAAGTTCTCGCTGAACTCGAGGAGGGTGTTGGAGTAGGTGACCTCCGCCAACTTCTCCTCGTATCCAGCTTGAGCTTTTTCCTGCCTGCGCGTCCTGCGCCTGTGGTCGTCGACTCCCTTGTTGCGGAGAACCTTTTCCACGAAGGGAAGAAGCTTTGCCTTTTTGGGGTCGTACTTCACCGACCCCATCAGGAGATCTCCCAGAAGGTCGGTTGCCCTGTCGTCCCCTTCCCTGCCGCCGATGAGGTATCCCAATTCCTCAAACGGTTCCAAAAGCTCCTCGAACAAGCTGTCGTGGAGGTCCTGCCTTCTTTCCGGGGGAGTGTTGGGGTTGAAGTACTCATCAACCTCCCCTTGAGCCAAGCGGACGGAGAATCGAGCCGCCATCAGTCGGTTATGGAAATTGGGAATGATGTGGGATTCAAGCTCGGTCATGAGGTTCTCCTTTCAGGTTGTGGTGATAAATCGAACGAAAGAACTTTGTTTGCCCCGCCTGAGGCGTGGCTTTCACAGTGGTTGGGCCAGCCCGCTCGGCTCTGATTCCCAAGGCGGGCCACGGGTTCATGAAGACAAACGAGTTGACATGTCGCTGGCGGAGCGTCTCCGCCGCGGTTTCGCGACCAAGCGAAGGAACCCGACCGGGCCCCCCGCCGAAACAATGGGATGAAGTTGAAGCAAAAAGTCTGACGATGGCATCGCGGAGAAAGTTCCAAGCAGCGGCGGAAAAAATGTAAGACTGGGAAACTTTGGGCCCAACTTATGTTCGGGCCGAGGTTTGGCGTCAGATCGCCAGTTGGTTTTCCGGCGTTTCTTGGAAAACTTTCTTGGGCTTGAAGGGCAATTTCATGCCCTTGATGGCTCGAATTTCAACGAGGATCTTGGACAAGGTTGTTCTCGGCAGGGCGCCACCGGGCTTGCCGTTGATGCGTTGAAGGAGGCGGATAATCTTGGCGCTTAAGGGGCCCGGCCTGCTTCGAGATTTCAAGCATGCCGAGAATTCGGCAACCTGGGGCCTCCGATCCCTCTGCTTTTCGCCTTCCGGATAGACCGAGGCCGTGTTGATGTCTCGAACAACCACCCAATTCAGATTCTTCATGAAGACCTCCGTTTTGAGATGAACATCCCTTCGCTCGAAACTGGAACCAAAGGCCACGGAATGCGGCTTCATTGATGGGTCCGCGACGAGGCCCGGGCGCGCCTTGGTGGCATGCGGGGCCTCAATTCACCAACTTGTCAAAGAAACGGCCCTGAATGGGCCCACAAGGTCGGAAGCCCCACCTTGGCCAGGCGGGCCGGAGATCGGGACAACGGCTATGGCCGTCGTTCGTCAGGTCTTGGGTTTTGGAAAATCGCACGACCCAGGCGGCGCGGTTTCCGCTTGGGTGCCAGATTCATTTCGAGATGTGATGAGTGATGTTCTCACACAGTCTCTACGAACGAAACCAAATCAAGTTCGTTGGAAAAAATATCAGCCATTTATGATTGGCTGGTAAGTAGTGCTCGGTCGAGATACACGCCAAGTGAAAAAGGCGAACGTGTACTTCAACTTGTTGCCTACACAACTGATTCGGCAAACGATCGTTC
>JAGWVO010000486.1 GCA_018970845.1 Planctomycetota bacterium | reverse complement strand
TCTCTTTTTAAAAACGATCCAATTGAACCGCTTTGCCACTTAAGGAGGTCAACCACCGCTTTTTTTGCCATCATCTTTCTTGGTTGCCTTGCCCGAAGTCTCTTTTTTCTCAAAACCTGTGATCTCTTTGAGCTTTTCTTTTTGATCGCTCGACAGCACGGAGAATATCTCGGACTTCTGGTCTTCAGTGGTTTTCTTGATTTTCTTGTTCAACTCTTCGATTTCGGCCTTGTACTTGGCCTGTATGCCGTAGATTTTCTGCTTCTGCTCATCACTCAATCCAAGCTTTCCAAAGTTCGGTGGCAAGAAACCTTTTTTTCGTTCCTCTTTTTTTTCCTGACCGATCAAGTCGCCACCACTCGCCAAGGGCAGAAAGAATGGAACCACGACGAGGAAATGAACAAACCAAAGGCCTTTCATCACCATGCTCCCGTTGGTCAATATTTGAAAAGTCATGGATGATTGAACTGAATGCCTAATCAAATGTACAGATTTTTTCAAGCAATACTACCAATTCCTTGCAGAAAATAGTTCATAAACCCAACGGTTCCAAAATTTTATAGAAGCTAAGGGTTGGTAAGGATTTACAAGCCTCTAGTCCCACACATTGAAATAGCACCAGTTCAGTGCTACTATGCTGAATGAAGGCCCATGGAATCGAAACCATGACATTTTTCAGCAGAAAAACAGATTATGCCCTGCTGATACTCCACGCCTTGGCGGGTCATTCAAAAGGCATGAGTGCAAGGGAAATCGCATCTCTCTACGGAATAGGTCGACCATTTGTCGCCAACATACTTAAGTTGCTTTGCTCATCTGGAATGATTGTCAGCCACCGAGGTGCTAACGGAGGATATGCGCTGGCAAGATCTCCAGCCATGATTACCCTTGATCAGGTTTTTGATGCTTGCGACGAACCGTTTCAGTTGACCGACTGCACCCAGCCTATGTCGGACCCATGCAGCATCTCTCCGTCATGCCCCCTGAAGCATGCCATGGGCCAATTGCACGATCGTGTCAAAACTCTCCTTCGCGATGTGAACCTCCAAGAGTTTTTCCAACCAACCGAACCATCGACAACGATGATTTCGATCGGACTTCCCAGACTAAAATCATTGGCAAACGCCCAATTCTCAGCCGAGGTTTCCTGAAATGATCTCCCTGCCCATTTACATGGACAACAACTCAACCACGCGTTGCGACCCGCGTGTGGTCGAATCAATGCTCCCTTACTTCGTGGAACAATACGGAAACGCCGCAAGCCGAAATCATTCATTTGGGTGGCAAGCTGAGGAGGCGGTCGAGAACGCTAGGGAGCAGATCGGATCGTTGATTGGATCAAGTCCCAAGGAAATCATCCTGACATCAGGCGCAACTGAAAGCAACAACTTGGCCATCAAGGGTGTTGCCGGGATGTACAGAAAAAAAGGCAATCACATCATCACCTGCGTGACGGAGCACAAAGCCGTTCTGGATCCTTGCAAACGATTGGAACGGGACGGTTTCGCGGTCACGACCCTACCTGTGGATTCTTATGGCTTGATTGACCTCAATGAACTCGAGTCCGCCATAACGGATAAAACCATCCTTGTTTCAATCATGATGGCGAATAATGAAATTGGAACTTTGCAACCCGCTGCTGAAATCGGCCAAATTTGCAAGCGCAAGGGAGTTCTCTTCCACACAGATGCCGTCCAGGCCGCCGGAAAAATACCAGTTGACGTTGAAGCCATGGGAATCGATCTGTTGAGCCTCACAGCCCATAAGCTTTATGGTCCCAAGGGTACAGGTGCTCTTTATGTACGCCGTAAAGACCCACGGGTCAGACTTGACGCCATGCTGGATGGTGGCGGACACGAACGCGGCATGCGATCAGGAACCATAGCCGTTCCGGGAGTTGTGGGTCTTGGGACAGCTTGCGCCATCGCAAGGAAGGAACTACCAGTAGAATCAAATCGACTACATGAGCTTCGGAATCGCCTCCATGAAGGAATCTCTTCAAGACTCGACCATGTGAGCCTTAATGGCCATCCAACCCGTAGGCTTCCTGGAAATCTGAACTTGAGCTTTGGCTTCGTTGAAGGCGAAGGCCTCATGATGGGAATCAAGGATGTGGCTGTGTCCTCAGGATCAGCCTGCACTTCCGCAAGCCTTGAACCCAGTTATGTTTTGAAAGCGCTTGGAGTTGGCGACGAATTGGCTCACAGCAGCATTCGTTTCGGATTGGGCAGGTTTACCACCCAGGAGGAAGTCGATTATGTCATCAATGATGTCGTGCGGGCAGTCAATCATCTCCGTGACATGAGTCCTCTTTACGAGATGCATCGAGCGGGAATCGACCTAAGCACGGTCCAATGGACCGGTCACTGAGAATTCAATCCCAATCAATCTGGCTACCAAGGAGAATTTCAGATGGCTTATAGCAGCAAGGTACTTGATCATTACAATAATCCCAGGAATGTGGGCAGCTTTGATCGGGAAGACCCCAATGTGGGAACTGGCGTTGTCGGGGCGCCCGAATGCGGCGACGTCATGAAACTTCAAATCAAGGTCAATTCCACCAGTGGCCTGATTGAAGAGGCGAAGTTTAAAACTTTTGGATGCGGAAGCGCCATCGCGTCAAGCAGTCTTGCGACAGAATGGCTTAAAGGCAAAAGTCTTGATGAAGCCTTATCCATCAAGAATACGGAAATTGTAGAGGAGTTGGCGCTTCCTCCC
>JAGWVO010000485.1 GCA_018970845.1 Planctomycetota bacterium | reverse complement strand
GCCCGACGAGGTCCGCGCCCAGGTTTATGGTGGCTCCCTTTCCAGGAAATCAGGGACCACCCCATGAGCAACCTGTTCATCGACACTTCGGAATGGCCTTTCTACATTCCGATCGTCCTCTCCGTTTACGCAGTTTTGATGTTCGCGTTGTCCAAGGCTTGGCCGCGGGCGTGGTCCATCCTGTTTGGTTCAACTCTGCTTGCCGTTCTCGCCGGCACCATGGCCGCGGCATGGGCGGGTCTTTGGTTGCCCGCCAACGGCGCAAGTTTCGGCGGCGAGGTGGACTTCCTCTTCAACCTCATTCTCGTCCTAACGACCTTTTTCTTCATCCTGACGGAGGCGATTCTTGTTTGGTCCATTTGGAACCATAAGCCGCCAGCGGGGAAGTCGCCTGCCGCCATCCACGGTGATCATCGGCTGGAGCTGGCCTGGACCATCGTTCCAGCCATCCTGCTTGCCGGCATCGCCGTTGTCCAAATGCCAACCTGGGCCAGGATGAAGGGCGCTGGCAACGAATCGTGGCTGAGCACCCGTTACGAGGCGGGCAGCGACAAGGCCGACTTGCTTGTCTGCGTCCACGGACGCCAGTGGGAATGGCGCGTTCGCTACCATGATCCTGCCTTGCCCATGCCGGCTCGCCCCTTGGATTGGGCGGCCAAGGCTGAACCGACCGACCTTCATGCCGTCAACGAAATCCACGCCTACCCGGGCGCCAAGGTCAGGCTCCTGCTTCGGACGCATGATGTGATCCACAGCTTCTTCGTCCCGCAACTGCGCATCAAGCAGGACATGCTGCCGGGAAGGACCGTCCCTGCATGGTTCATCCCCACCCCAGCCGACAGTTCCCGCGAGAACCGCTGGGAGATCGCATGCGCCGAACTTTGCGGCGGCAACCATTACCGCATGCGGGGGCAGGTCGTGATCCATCCGGACAAGGCCGCCTTTGACGCCTGGTATGCCTCCAGCGCGGCTGAACAATCACGGCGAAAGCGATCCGAAAAGGCCGTCGCCAGCGCCCCAAAGGCCAGTTGAGGGCTTTCCGGAATGTCCGAACACCCGACCATCGGCCACCATGCGCCCACGGGATTCCTGTCCAAGTATGTCTTTTCGCGCGATCACAAGGTGATCGGCATCCAATTCATGTTCAGCGCTGTCATCTTCCTGCTATTGGGCGGGGCACTGGCCTTGGCGGTCAGGCTTCAGGTCGGCTATCCCCAGGAGGCCTTGGGAATCCTCACCAAGGCATTCCCGTTTCTCGGGTCCCGCGTGCCGCCGGAATGGGGCGGCCGGATGTCGCCCGAGTTCTACACGATGCTCTTCACGATGCATGCCACCGTGATGATCTTCTTCGTGATCATTCCCTGGTTGACCGGCGCCTTTGGAAACTACCTGATTCCCCTGATGATTGGCGCGGGGGACATGGCCTTTCCGACGCTCAACATGCTCTCTTATTGGCTCATGTGGCCGGGATTCATCTGCATCATGGCCAGCTTTGTCGTGGATGGAGGCGCCTCGGGGGTGGGTTGGACGGCCTATCCGACCATCTCGAGCGCCGCGACCGCCCATGGAGAACTCGCCAGCCCCGCGGCCCGTCACGCCGGAGCAGGCCATGTCCTCTGGCTTGTGTCCCTGCTGTTTGTCGGCGTTTCCTCACTCATGGGCAGCGTCAATTACATCACGACTGTCACCCATTGCCGGGCGCCCGGCCTGTCCCTCTGGAGGATGCCGCTCACCGTCTGGTCGCTCTTCATCACGGCGATCCTGCAGTCAGTAGCCCTTCCACCCCTGACGGTGGCCCTGATGATGCAACTTCTTGACAAGACCGCCGGCACCAACTTCTTCCTGCCCCCCGGTGGACTTGGATTTGGCAACTGGAGCACCGGCCCGGGGGGCGGACAGCCGTTGCTGTGGCAGCACCTCTTCTGGTTCTACTCCCACCCGGCCGTTTACATCATGATCCTGCCGGCCATGGGTATGGTTTCCGATGTCATGGTCGCATTCTGCCGCAAGCCGCTGTTCGGGTACCGGCCCATGGTTTTCTCGATGGCCGCCATCGCGGGCCTGGGGTTCATCGTGTGGGGACACCACATGTTCCAGTCCGGAATGGATCCCCGCCTTGGCACCGGCTTCATGCTGGCCACCATCATGATCGCCCTGCCCTCGGCCGTGAAAACATTCAACTGGCTGGCGACCCTATGGGGCAGCAAGATCTTCTTTTCCGCCGCCATGCTGAACGCGCTGGGCTTCGTTTCGATGTTCGTCATCGGCGGGTTGAGCGGCATTTTCATGGCCGCGACACCCGTGGATGTGGTCTTCCATGACACCTATTTCATCGTCGCCCACATTCATTATGTGCTTTTCCTGAGCAGCCTCTTCGGGATTTACGCCGCAACCTACTACTGGTATCCCAAGATGTTTGGAAGGCACATGTCCGAGGGACTGGGACAACTTCACTTCGCCCTCACCTTCATCCTGGCCAACTGCACCTTCTATCCGATGCATATCCTCGGGATCGGCGGCCATCCGCGACGCTATTACGACCCGACGCTCTATGAATTCCTCCAGCCGTTCCAGCCTCTCAATCGGTTCATGACCGTCAGCGCCGTCCTTCTTGGATTGTCCCAGTTGATATTCCTTGCCAACTTTTTCGGTTCCTTGGTTTTCGGCCGGAGGGCCTCCACCAATCCCTGGAACGCGAACACGCTTGAATGGGAGGCTCCCA
>JAGWVO010000484.1 GCA_018970845.1 Planctomycetota bacterium | reverse complement strand
TTGGTATTGATGGCCAAGCTGACCTGATTCATCCGCAACACTCCACCGTTGTTTCTTGAAAGGATTCCAATCCTTTCAATTCAGGATGTGAACGGTACCGCCGGGGAAATTCAACGGTCGCCTGGATAAAGGCTGTCTCCCCTTTGGGCGAACCAGAGTATGCGGTTTAGGGTGTCCTCGTCGGCTTGGTCTTCCTTGGTGAAGTCGAGGGTGACCGATTTTTGCGCCCATTTCAGCGCAGATCCGCGCAAGCGGTTCATTTCCGGATTCATCTCGTCGAGGGGAATGCGGTTTTGAACCGCCGTGTAGGGCCTAAAGTCGGGCTTGTCATGGAAGCAACCCACCATGGGAGTGGCCGCCAAATCGATTTGGTTCATTGGCGGCAGGCCAAGGAGCAGTTCAATGGTCTTCACCATGCCTGTTTGGTTGTAGCAGTTGGAATCAACTCCTTTCCCGCGGGTGTAGGGGCTGATGCAAAAACCAACGGTGCGGTGGCCGTCGACATGGTCGAATCCGGCCTGCGGGTCATCCTCCGTGCAAACGATGCAGGCCTTGGGCCAGAAACGGCTATTCGAGACTGCCTCCACCACCTGCCCCAGTGCCAAGTCGTTGTCGGCCACCATGGCACGGGGAGTGGGACTGCCAGGCCGCGTTCCCTCGGTGTGGTCGCATGGCAGGAAGACATAGACAAGGTTTGGCATCGCCCCGGCCTTTTCCCATGTTGCCATTTGTTCCCTGAATAGTTTGGCGCGGTAAATGTCTGGTGCCGTGCAGGGGAATCCGGGGTAACCGGGATGCGTGAACGGTTCCAGCGCCTTTACCGTGGGCTTCACGGTAACCTTGACCTTTCCTGTTCCCTTGAGGGTGTCCTCATATGAATCCCGCCAGGTGAGTCCGGGTACGAATTTGGACTGGCAGTATTCACCCATATTGAAGATGGCTTTTTTTCGAGCCAAGGCGTTGTCCCAGAGGAATCCGGAGGCGGCATAGGCAAGCGGATCGTCACCTTCATACGGATAGCTGCGCGTGAAACCACCAAATTGTTTCTCGAGATAGTCGGTGACATAGGCTTCCGCCACCCATTGATGGCCATCGGCGGAAAGGACACCGGAACAGTAATAGTTGTCAAGGAGGACAAAATCCCTGGCAAGCTTGTGATGATTGGGTGTGATTTCCTCGCCAAAGATGCAAAGGTTTGGATCGCCGTTGCCTTGCTTGATGTCGCCAAAGACCTGGTCATAAGTGCGATTTTCCTTGATGACATAGATCACATGCTCAATAAGGCTGGGTTCGCCATGGCGTTCCGGCAATGGCCTTGGCGCAATTCCAGCCCTTGGCTTCTCCAGCCCTGACAGGGATTTGGCGAGGCGGTTGTTGGTCGCCACCTTGGCCGTGAGATCCTTGAGGTCGGCTGGCTTGGGAAGCGGAATCAAAGAAACGGATCCCATGTGGTCATGGGAGTTTTTGCCTTTTTCCGGTTCCCGCCGGCTGGCCAGGGAACCGACTCCCTTGACATTGGCCACCACCAGCTTTTTGCCGCCTTCCGCCAAGGTGATGGCTCCCGGATACCATCCTGTTGGAATCATTCCGGTGATGAAGCTCGGTCTTTTGGCGATGGGGCCGAGTGGACCTCCCGAAAAATTCCCAAGAGCGATGACCACCACGCAATTGTTTGTGCCGTTGGCGACGAAAAGGGTGGAACCGTCGGGAGAAACGGCGACGGCGTTGGAACCGCTACCGAACGGCAGGCGTGACTCGGGCTTGGTGTCGATTGTTTCCACAACAGAATCAGAATTCGTGTCGATGACGCTGACGGTGTCGCTGTTGGCATTGGCCACGTAGGCGAAATTGCCATCGGAAGAAAGGGCCATGCCGCAGGGATGAAGTCCTACGGTGATCGACTTCTTGACTTTCCAGGTTCCTGCAAACTTTTCCAGCACCGAAACCGATCCCGAAATGGCCACGGTTGTGACGGGATCAACATTCACAGGGCTGCCTGAAGTGGTAAACGGGGTATGTTTATTGGGGCGATCACCTCCCCAATTGCTCACATAAACCTTGGAGCCAACCACAAGCGGCATGTAGGGGGCCACGCCGACCGCAACAGTTGCCTCGGGCTTGCCCGTCGATGGATTGAAAAGATGGACCTCATTGGCGCGGTTGGAGCAAACCCACAACTTGCCTTCGGCGGTTGATGCGATGCCGGTGGGATAGACGGCACCGCCCGAACGCCTCGATTCCCCGGCTTCCGCTGCCTTGATTTCCATCACTTGCTCATCCCATGCCAGCTTTCCATCGGCCGTCCATTTGGCGACGCGGATGCCGCTTGCCGTGTCGGAGACAAAAACCTTGTTTCCGATGGAAGCCAGACCCACGGCGCTGAAGCCGCCTCCCCTGCGCCCCGCTCCCGCTGCCGGGAGCACTTGACGGACCTGACCGGAGGCCATGTCGATCACGGTCAAGTCGCGCATGTTCTTGGCGATGATGGTTTTTCCATTTTCCGCAAGGATCAGGTCGACCGGCCTGCCGGGAAATTCAACCTGAATTCCAGTGGGTGTAAGTAACTGGTTGGTGGGCACCACAACACTTCCATCGGGTTGCCTGCCAACCTTCAGTTTGTCGAGGTGTTCATCGGCCCATGAGGCGCATGGGATCAGGAGTATCAGCATGGGTTGCAAAACGAAGCGGGATGAAAACATCTGCTGGTTCCCACAATTCAATGGTTGTCGAGTGTAGTTTCAG
>JAGWVO010000483.1 GCA_018970845.1 Planctomycetota bacterium | reverse complement strand
GGACGCGGCCGCCTTGCGGAGCCTGATTGCCAGGCGGGCGGCGCTTTCTGGCAAGTCGTGGCTTGGCGGGGAAGGCCTCGATTTCGAAGGCCAGGCGTTGGCCAAGCCGCCGGCAACGCCCTGGCTCTCGTTGGGCCCCAACTCAATCACTTCGGAAGCGCAAAGTCCCTTTGTCCATGTCCATCCGAAAGGCGCGCGCGGCGTTCGCATGGCCGCCGGCAAACCCAATGACGGAATCCGCTTCGTCTTCCCCGAACCCATTCGGGTCGCCAAGGGGACGCCCGTAGACATCACTTGCGACATGCGGGTGGTGGCCCCTGCGGCGGGATCGTTCCGCCTGTATTTCGGCCGCGGCGTCATCGCCTCGACGGCCACCGACATCAGTGTCAGCGCCGGTGAAATCGCCATTCGCGACGGCGCAAGCTGGAAGGTGGTGGCCAAGACCCCGCCCCTGGGAACATGGTTCACCATCAGGTTGACGATCGATCCGGACAGGGGCGCCTGCGGCGGACAACTGCACACGGAAAAGGGGCCATTTGGAGAATTTTCCGGCCTCAAATTGTTCCCCGGATGGGACGGCGTTCTGGACACCATCATCTGCGACGGGATCGGCCATGTGCCCGGCCCGTGCCCGACGCGCGACCTCGACAATTTCGGCGTTTCCGATTCCCGATTGCCCGCTCCCGGCGCGGCTGTCGCCAAGGTTGTTTCGCCTTCGCCCGAAGCGGCCGCCGAGTTGTCGGCTCTCGAATCCCAGATCAGGAAACTCAAGGAACGGGTGGCCCGTCCGTCGCCGGTGCCCGCCTATCCGGTGGCCTACGCGGTTTCGGAGGGCAAGCCGATCGACGCCGCGATCCAGAAGCGCGGTGAACCCGACAAGGCTGGGCCGGTGGTTCCCCGGCGGTTCCTGGGCATATTGGGCGGCCAGGCCTTGCCGGCGAACCATGTCGGCAGCGGCCGGCTGGAGTTGGCCAACTGGATCGCCGACCGCGGAAATCCCCTCACCGCCAGGGTTTTTGCCAACCGGGTCTGGCAGTGGCACTTCGGCCGGGGGCTCGTCGAGACCCCTGATGATTTCGGCCTGAGGGGGGAACGGCCCAGTCATCCGGAACTGCTCGACTGGCTGTCGGAGGTTTTCGTGGAATCGGGCTGGTCGGTGAAGGCGCTGCACCGGGCCATCATGAATTCCGCCGCCTACCAGGTCTCCGCGGGGGAGGTTCCCGAAAGCCTGCGGGCCGATCCGTTGAACAAATTGTTCTGGCGCCGGGAACGCCGGGCGCTGGATGCCGAATCGCTTCGCGACTCGATGCTTGCCGCGGCTGGGAACCTCGATCTCAATGTTCCCGGGGGCCACCCGTTTCCTCCTGTGGAAAAATGGTCCTACACGATCCACAATCCGTTCTATGCCGATTATGAATCCAGGCACCGGTCCGTCTATCTCATGAGCCAAAGAAACCGCCGGAACGCCTACCTGTCACTGTTCGACGCCGCGGATCCGAACCTGGCATCGGGAACCCGGGTGGCCACCATCACCCCCTCCCAGGCCTTGTTCCTGATGAACAGCCCGTTCGCGCATGAGCAGGCCGGGGGATTGGCGAGGCGCCTCGTCGCGGGAGCGCAAGATGACCGCGCGCGGTACCGCCTCGGGGTGGCCATCACCCAGGGGCGCGATCCTTCCGGCGCGGAAACGGAGGAGGCGATGGCGTTCATCGGTCGGTACCGCGCGGCCGCGCCGGAAGTCACCGCGGCGCAAGCCTGGGAGGCGATGGCGCGAACGCTGTTGGCCTCCAACCCGGCGCTCCACCTGGACTGAGGTGCCCGCGATGAGACCGACGGCAATCAACCGGCGTGAATGGCTAGGGCGGGCCTCCGGGGGTTTCGCCGCGACGGCCCTGGCCGGCATGATGGGACGGGCGGCATCCGGTTCCTCCGGAACGCACCATCCCGCCCGCGCCGACCAGATTGTCTTCATATACTCCACCGGCGGGGTGTCGCATATCGACACCTTCGATCCCAAGCCGAAGTTGACGGCCGACCATGGCAAGACAATCACCGCCAGCCGATGGCTCAACAAACCCGGCCAATTCCAGCGGTACCTGATCAAGTCACGCTTCGCGTTCCGGAATCATGGCCGTTGCGGCATGCCGGTGAGCGAACTGTTTCCGCATTTGGGAAGCGTCGCGGATGAGTTGTGCGTGCTCAGGGGGATGCACTGCGATTCCGACGGCCACGACAAGGCAACGCTGGCCGCGCACACCGGTTCGGCCCAGTTTGCCCGCCCCAGCGCCGGGGCATGGGTCAGTTACGGTCTGGGAACCCTCAACGAAAACTTGCCGGCGTTCATGGTCCTGGCGCCCGCCGCGCCTTACGCCGGCGCCCAAACATGGGGCAGCGACTTCCTTCCTGGAAACCACCAAGGCACCCATGTCATTCCTGGCCCCAACCCGTTGCCCCACATCAAGCCGAGAAATTCCAAGGAGGAATTGCAGCGCCTCGAGCTGGATTTCCTGGCGCGCATGAACCGCGGCCAGATGGCGCGCGCGGGCGCCGATGGCGCGCTGGAGGCCCGTATCCGCTCATTTGAGACGGCCTTCGGCATGCAGCGCGAAGCCCCCGAGGCGTTCGACATCTCACGGGAAACGGAAGAGACGCTGGCCCTGTACGGGGTTGAACGCAAGGCGACCTCCGGATTCGGATGGCAGTGCCTGGCGGCCCGCAGGCTGCTCGAACGCGGGGTCCGCTTCATTG